>NZ_JAWHNU010000027.1:12590-72375 GCF_032582135.1 Pseudomonas syringae group sp. J309-1
GCGTTCTCACCTATTGTTTGGGGGGGGGTGTCAGACCCCCCCCCCCCCCCCCAAAATATGTGGCCTCCTACCGAGGCTATGTGAACTCCAGGGCTAGGCCCACGCCTCGCCACAGGCTAGTCTTGCAGGTCATAAAGAGGATTTCTGATGAGCGAAGGCTTTTCCACGCGCACACCGCAACAGGCTCTGGCCGCCCTGCTCGACCTGCAGGCTCCCAAACGTTTGCTGTTGATCGGCGCCGAAGCGTTCCCTGCGCTGCAGGCATTTCAGGAAGCCCATCCCGACACTCGACTGGCCCACGCCAAACCGGGCGTTCTGCCGCCCGAACTGGCCGCGCAACGCTTTGACTTGGCCTTGGTGGTCGATTGCCTCGAACACATTACCAAGCGCGAGGGGCTGGAACTGCTCGGCGGCATCCGCAACCTGAACGCCAGCCGCATTGCCGTAATGGCTGACCTGCAAGCCTGCGGCTGGAAAGACACAGACTTCTATTCACTGGCGCTGCAGGCCAGTGAACGCTTCACCCGCGATGAACAGGTGCTGACGCTGTACACCTACGATCTACGCGAATACAAACAAGTACCCGATTGGCTCAACGCACGGTTCTGGGCCAATCCGGAAAACTTCGGCAAATACTGGTGGTGAGCTATGAATAGCGCGATTTGCCCCTGCGGAAGTGGGGATCTGCTGGCAGCCTGTTGCGGACCTTTCCACGCTGGCCAGCCTACGCCTTGCGCGGAAAAACTGATGCGTTCACGTTACAGCGCCTACGTGCTTGGCCTGATTGATTACCTGGTCGACACCACGCTGCCGGTGCAGAAAGCCGGGCTGGATCGCGAGTCCATCAGTCAGTGGAGCCTGCAAAGCACCTGGCTGGGTCTGGAAGTGGAAAGCTCGGAAGTATTCGGCGGTAAACCTGAGCATGCTTTTGTAACCTTCACCGCCCGCTGGCATGACGGCAGCGGTGAACACAGCCACCGGGAACGTTCTTCTTTTGTACAGAATCAGGGCCGCTGGTATTTCATCGATCCCAACGCAGGGCTCAAGGCCGGGCGTAACGATGCATGCCCATGCGGCAGTGAACAGAAGTACAAAAAATGCTGCGCCAGTTACGTGAGTTGAAAGGCTTGCGCTTCACACGAGCTTCAAGTGTGAAGTGTCCGGAACAGGCCCGGCGTGCGTGTTCGGTATCTGACCCAGCTCGCTTCCAGTCGGTGCGAGACTGAACTGCGAAAAATCCACGGATGGCGCAGGCGTTGCACGCTTTTGATCCTGCAGGTCGCTGCCCACCTCGCACACTTCAAGATCAGGAGCATCGACGCCGACAAAGGCCGCCATGTACACATCTCTGGGAGTAACTTCTAGTCGGCCGGGCTGTGCAGATGGCCTGGCAACGGCATCTGTCTCAGACTTTAGCGTTTGCATTTCCAGAACTTCGACCAGCGCCCCGGCACGCTCCAGGGTCGAGCGATACTTTTCTGCGGCTTCACTGTCTAGGTTGTTTTTCAGAACCAGTCGACGCCCACTGAACAGCAACTCCAGCCGTTGTGCGTCGCTTTGAAACAACTTGCCGAGGTTGGCCTGGACCTTGTCCAATTGGGCACCGGGGACCAATTGGCCACTGAATATAATTTCATACAGATTCATTGGTCATACTCTGGGTGCACGTGCGAGAAGTATGCCGCAGCTTCATGAAAAAGGAATGGGCAGTCGCTTTGTCAAACAATGGCTTCACATGGAGCATCCACATGTTTTCACAGGCGCATGTCATACGAGTCCTGGGCGTTGGCCTGTTGCTGTCGCTGCTGAACGGTTGTTCATCCCTACGCGTCAGCGACTATCAGGAGCCTGAGGTACACCTGCTCAAAGTGGAGGTGGTCAAGGCCAGGCTACTGCAGCAGGACTTCAAGTTGCGCTTTCGCGTCGACAACCCGAATGATCGCAGCATGCTGGTGCGCAGCCTGCGCTACAAAATCATGCTCAATGACGTTGTGCTGGCAGAAGGCGAGTCCACCGACTGGTTCGTGGTCGATGCCCAGAGCCGCCGGAATTTCGTGGTGCCGATCCGGACCAACCTCTGGAAGGACTTGAAGCAGATCGCGAAAATGCTGAAAAAAACCGACCAGCCGATCCATTACCGGCTCGAAGGCAAACTCAAGACCGGCTTTTTGTTTCGGCATAACGTGCGTATTGGACGCAACGGCGAGATAATGCCCGGCAATTTTATTCCGGAGTAACCCGATGAACCAGCAAGCCCATGTGCATGGCCCCGATTGCAACCACGATCACGACGACCATGCCCATCACGACCACCAACATGGCCATGTCCATGGTCCGAACTGCGGCCATGCCCATCAGGAGCCGGTGCGTAATGCTCTGAAGGACGTTGGCCGCAACGATCCTTGCCCATGCGGCAGCGACAAGAAATTCAAGAAGTGCCACGGCGCGTAAGCTGACGTGAAACTCGAACGGCCTGCATTGCAGGCCGTTTTCATTTGTGTGGCCGAGCCGTGAGGGAGTAAAACTTGCAGTCCGTGCCATCCAACAGGAGTTTTTGATGATCGATCTGCATTACTGGACCACACCCAACGGCCACAAAGTGTCGATGTTCCTTGAGGAGGCCGGTCTGCCGTACAAGGTCTTCCCGGTCAATATCGGCCAGAACGATCAGTTCAAACCCGAATTCCTGAAAATCTCCCCGAATAACCGTATCCCGGCCATCGTCGATCACGAGCCTGCCGATGGCGGTGAACCGGTCAGCCTGTTTGAGTCCGGTGCGATCCTGCTGTATCTGGCAGAAAAGACCGGTCAGTTCATCCCGAAAGACCTGCGCGGAAGGCAAGAAGCGTTGCAGTGGCTGTTCTGGCAAATGGGCGGACTGGGGCCGATGGCGGGTCAGAATCATCACTTCAGGCGCGCCGCCGAAGAAAAGATTCCCTACGCGATCAAGCGCTATGCCGATGAAACCGCGCGGTTGTATGGCGTGCTGGACAGGCGCCTGGCCGATCGCGAGTTCGTCGCGGGCAGTGAATACAGCATTGCGGACATGTCGATCTATCCGTGGATCGCGCGGCATACCTGGCAAGAGCTGAACCTGAACGACTTCCCGCACATCAAGCGCTGGTTCGATGCAATCAGTGAGCGCGAGGCGACCCAGCGGGCGTATGCGCTGGTTGATCAGGTGAATCCACAGATCTGAGCCTCGCGAACAAGTTTGCTCTCATCAAAAACAGCAAAATACTGGATTGAAATGCGTTTTCTGTAGGAGCTGCCGAAGGCTGCGAAGCACTTATCCTGCTACACCGCGATCGCAGCCTTCGGCAGCTCCTACAGGTCCTATGTTTGCTTCGGCGTCAGCGACGCGGGCGACTCCTACCGAGCAGAGCCGTCACGCAGTCCAGGTAGGAGGCAACTTGTTGGCGAGACGGTCAACCTGACACTGCCTCGTCCCCCGAGACTCCAAGTCCCGGTTGCTCACACAGCTGCAAATAGCCTCACGAGCTTTGAAAAATCCTGAAATAAACTCCCTCCCCCCGCTTGCGCAGTGCCTGCTCGCTCTCTAACGTAGCGCCTTTTATACGTTAAGCCCCCGCAGGAGTTTCGCCATGGCCTCACCAGCCCGTTCCAACGTCGTAAACCGGTTCGGTGCTGCCGCCGCTACGGTGGGTTTGTTGAGTCTTGCTGGCTGCCAATTAGGCGGGGGCCAAGGCGACTCACTGCTGCCTGCTTCCGGTACCGTTGCAGTCAAAGGCCTGGCTCAGAACGTATCTCTAAGGCGAACCAACCTCGGTATGCCGCTGATTGAAAGCAGCACCTTTCACGACGCGCTGTTCACCCTGGGTTACGTGCACGCCAGCGACCGCATCACGCAAATGCTGAGCATGCGCCTGCTGGCCCAAGGTCGGCTGTCGGAAATGGCCGGGCCTGGCGCACTGGATATCGACCGTTTGATGCGCGCAGCGAACCTGAAAAAGAGCGCCAGCGAGCTGTACAACGCGTCCACCCCGCGCCTGCAACGCTTCTTTGAAGTGTATGCCCGTGGCGTCAATGCTTACCTGTTCCGCTACCGCGACAATCTGCCTGCAGATCTGGCCAGTTCTGGCTATCGCCCGGATTACTGGAAGCCCGAGGACTCGGCGCTGATCTTCAGCCTGCTGAACTTCAGCCAGTCGGCAAACCTTCAGGAAGAACTGTCCTCATTGCTGCTGGCGCAAAAAGTCGGCACCGACAAGCTGGCCTGGCTGGTCCCGACCTACCCGGACGAAGAACTGCCGTTCTCCGAAGCCGACAAGCTCAAAGGCCTGAACCTTGGCGGACAGGTGTCAGGCCTGAGCGATCTGAATAAAGTCGCACAGCAACTGACCGACCTGAACATGCTGGGCATTGCTGCCTCCAGCAACTGGGCCATTGCGCCGCAACGCAGTCGTACCGGCAAAAGCTTGCTTGCCAACGACGTGCAATTGCCTGCCGGGCTGAATTCCGCGTGGAGCTTCGTGCAGATCCGCGCCCCGAAATATCAGGCCGCTGGCGCGACAATCGCCGGTCTGCCACTGATTCTGAGTGGTTTCAACGGCAAGCTCGGCTGGTCCATGGCCTCGGTGATGGGCGACAACCAGGACCTGTTTCTGGAAAAGCTGAAACGTGAGAACAATCGGCTGATGTACCTGGCCGATGGTAAATGGTTGCCCGCAACGGCCCATGAAGAGACCTTCATTGTCAAAGGCGGCCGTCCGATTCGTGAAACCGTTTTTGCGACCCGTCACGGCGCGTTGCTCAACAGCAACCCGAGCGAAGGTCAGTTGAATAACAGCTTGGGCCTGGCGTTGCAAACGCCGGACTTCAAAGACGACAAGAGCCTGGACGCGTTCTTCGATCTGTCCCGCGCGCCGAACGTCGACAAGGCGTTCGACGCCAGCCGTGAAATCCGCGCCATCGCGCTGAACATGGTCTTTGCCGATGCGTCGAACGTCGCCTGGCAAGTCACCGGCCGCTATCCGAATCGCCGTGAAGGCCTGGGCTTGCTGCCTTCGCCGGGCTGGGAAAGCCGTTACGACTGGGATGGCTTCGCTGACGCCATGCTGCACCCTTACGATCAGAATCCGCAGCAGGGCTGGATCGGCACCGCCAACCAGCGGACCTTCCCAAAGGGTTACGGCATGCAGCTGTCCAACTCGTGGAAAGCCCCGGAGCGTGCAGAGCGTATTGCCGAACTGGCCAACAGTGGCAAGCAGGACACCCGCAGCGTCATTGCCATGCAATATGACCAGAGCACGACGTTTGCCGCCAAGCTGAGAAAAATGTTCGAAGCACCGGGCATGGTCAAACCGCTGAAACAAGCCATCGACGCGTTGCCTGAAGCTGAGCGCAGCAAAGCACGGGAAGCGTTTACCCGGCTGATGGCATTCGACGGCAAACTCACGCCAACCTCTGCTGATGCGGCGCTTTATGAGTTGTTCCTGCAGGAAAGCGCCAAGCAGATCTTCCTTGACGAGCTTGGCCCGGAAACCAGTCCGGCGTGGAAAGCGTTGGTGCAGAACGCCAGCCTATCGTACTCGGCACAAGCCGATCATTTGCTGGGACGCGAAGACAGCCCATATTGGGACGACGCGAAAACCCCGCAGAAAGAAGACAAGCCCGCGATTCTGGCCCGTAGTCTGGCGGCAGCAATCACTGCCGGTGACAGCCTGATGGGCACTGATCGCAAAGCCTGGCAATGGGGCAAGCTGCATCGCTCGACCCTGCAAAGCAGCGACTTCGCCGTCAATAACTTCAATCGTGGCCCAAGTGCAACAGGGGGCGACCACAACACGCTGAACATCGCGGCGTATCCATGGGGTCAGCACTTCGACAGCCAGGCAGTGCCGAGCATGCGCATGATCATCGACTTCGGCCAGAGCGAACCGATGCTGAGCCTGATCAACATCGGCCAGTCCGGCAACCCGGCCAGTCCGTATTACACCAACAGTATCGAGCCCTGGTTGAAAGGCCAGTACCAGACGATCCCGCTGCAAACCCAGAACTATGAACGGGCTTATGGCAGCAAGCGATTGACGCTGGTGCCTGGGAAATAGAATAAACACCTCTGTAGGAGCTGCCGAAGGCTGCGATTGCGATCTTCCTGACACACCGCGATCGCAGCCTTCGGCAGCTCCTACAGGGTTCCACCAATCAGCTTCAGGTTCTTCGAACTTCCTCCCCCGCCCCGCCCTCATAACTAACAAGCCCATCCAGTCGGTTATTACATGGATCTTGTTATCGCGCGTCCCGAAGGTTTGTATTGCCCGCCCGGAGATTTCTACATCGACCCGTGGCGTCCCGTTGAGCGATCGGTCATTACTCACGCCCACGGCGATCATGCGCGAACCGGCAATGAGCACTACCTGGCCGCCGCGCCCGGCGAAGGCATTCTTCGTTCGCGGCTAGGACAGGACATCAACCTGCAGACGTTGGCGTACGGCGAAACCTTGCTGCACCACGGCGTAAAACTGAGCCTGCATCCAGCGGGACATGTGCTGGGTTCGGCCCAGGTCAGGCTGGAGTACAAAGGCGAAGTCTGGGTGGCGTCCGGCGACTACAAAGTCGAGCCGGATGGCACCTGCGAGCCGTTCGAGCCGGTGCGCTGCAATACCTTCATCACTGAATCTACCTTTGGCCTGCCGATCTATCGCTGGCAGCCTCAGTCGCAGATCTTCGCTGGTATCAACGACTGGTGGCGGGCCAACGCCGCCATTGGCAAAGCCAGCGTGCTGTTCGCCTATTCCTTCGGCAAGGCGCAACGCATCCTGCATGGTATCGACCCGGAGATCGGGCCGATTCTGGTTCACGGTGCGGTCGAGCCCTTGAACCGGGTCTACCGTGAAGCCGGGGTACGAATCCCCGAAACGCAGTACGCCGGCGACTTCAAAAAAACCGATCCGGCCCTGCGACAGGCTTTGATACTCGCGCCACCCTCGGCAGGCGGCAGCACCTGGATGAAGCGCTTTGGCGAGTTCAGTGATGCCTTCGCCAGCGGCTGGATGATGTTGCGCGGGACACGCAGACGCCGCGGCGTGGACCGAGGCTTCGTGCTCTCCGATCACGCCGATTGGCCGGGCCTGCTATGGGCAATCGAGCAGACGGGGGCCGAGCGAGTCATGGTGACCCACGGTTCAGTGGCTGTGCTGGTGCGTTACCTGCGCGAGTCCGGGCTCGATGCGCAGGGCTTCGTCACCGAATATGGCGATGAGGAAGACTCTGGCGCTGCAGAAACAAAACCAGAAGAAACCAGACCTGAAGAATCAACCGAGGCCTCGGCATGAAGGCCTTTGCCGAGCTGTATTCCCGACTCGACGCCACGACCTCAAGCAACGCCAAGCTGGCCGCCATGCGCGACTACTTCGCGAAAGTGCCGCCGCAGGATGCAGCATGGGCAGTGTATTTCCTGTCGGGCGGACGCCCACGCCAGCTGGTGCCTACCAAACTGTTGCGCGAACAGGCCATGACCTTGGGCAAGCTGCCGGAGTGGCTGTTCGAAGAAAGCTATCAGGCCGTCGGTGATCTGGCGGAAACCCTGGCGCTGCTGTTACCAGAGGCTGAACACGACTCCGACGAAGGCCTCGCCGTCTGGATGGAGGACAAGCTGCTGCCCCTGCGTGGCCTGCCTCCGGAGGAACTGGCCGAGCGCCTGCCTACATTCTGGAGCCAGTTGGACCGGGTCAGTCTGATGGTCTGCATCAAGCTGATCACTGGCAGCTTCCGGGTAGGCGTCTCAAAACTGTTGGTCACTCGCGCCCTCGCCGCCATGGCTGATATCGACAGCAAACGCGTGGCGCAACGACTGGTGGGTTACACGGATCTGTCGCACCGGCCCAGCGCCGAGGGCTTTCTCAAGCTGATCGCAGCAGAATCGGATGATGAGCACGCCCAGCGTGGCGGTCAGCCTTATCCGTTTTTCCTCGCCCATGCCCTGCAGCAGCCGGTGGATCAGTTCGAAAGTCTGTTGGGGCCAGCGGAAAACTGGCAAGTGGAGTGGAAGTGGGACGGTATTCGCGCACAACTGGTCAAGCGCGAAGGTCGCTTGTGGATCTGGTCTCGCGGTGAAGAACTGGTCACGGACCGTTTCCCTGAGTTGCACAGCCTGGTGCAAAGCCTGCCGGACGGGACCGTCATTGACGGTGAAATAGTCGTTTGGAAGACGCCAGAAACATCAGCCGCTGCTAAAGCGGAGTTCGTCCTAAGCGCCGATTCTCCACCAGATACCACGCAGGCTCAGCCATCGGTCCAGCCCTTCGCGCTCCTGCAGCAACGCATCGGCCGTAAAACGCTGGGCAAGAAAATCCTCGAGGAAGTGCCCGTCGTGGTGCTCGCCTACGACCTGCTGGAATGGCAGGAGCATGACTGGCGCAGCCGCCCGCAACATGAGCGGCGCGCACAACTGGAAAAAGTAATCGAAACCAGCAAAAGTCCGGTGTTATTGCCCTCCCCGGTCATCAATGGCAAAGACTGGCTGGACTTGAGCGTACAGCGTGAAGCCTCTCGCAGCCTGGGCGTTGAAGGCATGATGCTCAAGTCCCGGGACTCTTTATATGGCGTGGGCCGTACCAAGGACATGGGCGTCTGGTGGAAATGGAAAGTCGATCCGTTCAGCGTCGATGCCGTATTGATCTATGCGCAACGCGGCCATGGCAGGCGCGCCAGCCTGTACAGCGACTACACCTTCGCGGTGTGGGACGGCCCGCCTGAATCCAGCCAGCGCACACTGGTGCCCTTCGCCAAAGCCTATTCGGGCCTGACCGACGAAGAAATGCGCAAGGTCGACGCCATTGTGCGCAAGACCACCGTGGAAAAATTCGGGCCGGTCAGCAGTGTGACCCCAAGTCTGGTATTCGAGCTGGGCTTCGAAGGCATCGCCCTGTCAAAGCGTCACAAGAGCGGGATTGCAGTGCGTTTCCCGCGCATGTTGCGCTGGCGGCAGGATAAATCAGTCGCCGAAGCCGATAGTTTGTCGACGTTGCAGGACTTGCTGGGGTAGGATGCCGCCCTTTTTTGGGGCTGCTGAATTTTCGCGCACCTTGTTAGGGCGAAACACCAACCTCTGTAGGAGTGAGCTTGCTCGCGATAGGGTTGTCGGTTAATGCCCAATGCTGCTGGCAAGACGCTATCGCGAGCAAGCTCACTCCTACAGGGAGCGCCCTCGAAGTCAGCAGTCAACATTGCGACAACTCCGTACATTTAAAACGCACGTTCGTATCTTTGGTTCGGAAATTGCTATCTTCTGTGGTCTGGCACCCGCCGGTAGCAAGCCTCGCGTGTTCCCAACGCTCAATTTGGTTTTAAGGACTGAACGATGAAAAAAGCATGGCTGACCCTTTCTGCATTGGCTGTTTGTCTCGCTGCAGGCAATGCAATGGCCAAGGAATACAAGGAACTGCGTTTTGGCGTTGATCCTTCTTATGCACCCTTCGAATCAAAAGCCGCTGACGGCAGCCTGGTAGGCTTCGACATCGACTTGGGCAACGCTATCTGCGCCGAGCTGAAAGTTAAATGCAAATGGGTCGAAAGCGATTTCGACGGCATGATTCCAGGCCTGAAAGCGCGTAAATTCGACGGCGTTATCTCGTCGATGACCGTGACTCCGGCACGTGAGAAGGTTATCGACTTCTCCAACGAACTGTTCTCCGGCCCGACTTCTCTGGTGTTCAAAAAAGGTGCAGGCCTGACGGCTGACCCGGCCAGCCTGAAAGGCAAAACCGTTGGCTATGAGCAAGGCACCATTCAGGAAGCCTATGCCAAAGCCGTACTGGACAAGGCGGGTGTAAAAACCCAGGCCTATGCCAACCAGGATCAGGTTTACGCCGACCTGGTTTCCGGTCGTCTTGATGCGTCCATTCAGGACATGCTGCAAGCTGAACTGGGCTTCCTGAAGTCGCCACAAGGTGCTGATTACGAAGTCAGCAAGCCAATCGACAGCGAATTGTTGCCTTCCAAAACCGCGATCGGTATCGCGAAAGGTAACAAAGAGCTCAAGGCTCTGTTGGATAAAGGTATCAAAGCGTTACACGACGACGGCAAATATGCCGAGATCCAGAAGAAGCACTTCGGCGATCTGAATCTGTATAGCGGTAAATAACACCCCGACGCCCATGGATTTCGGCGATGATCCACCGCCGATTTCCATGGGCGTTTTGTTTTATTGACCGTCAAAGGCTTTACCCATGTTCGATACACTGCTGCAAACCCTCGGACTCTCCTCCTTCAGCCTCAAAGGCTTCGGCCCCCTGCTGCTCGAAGGAACATGGATGACCGTTAAATTATCGCTGCTGTCGCTGTTCGTGAGCATCGTGCTCGGACTGATCGGCGCCAGTGCAAAACTGTCGGGCGCCGCCATTGTGCGGATGCCGGCACAGATCTACACCACACTGATCCGTGGTGTTCCCGACCTTGTGTTGATGTTGCTGATCTTCTACAGCCTGCAAACCTGGCTGAGTCAGCTGACCGACGCAATGGAATGGGACTACATCGAAATTGATCCTTTCAGCGCAGGCGTGATCACCCTTGGCTTCATTTACGGCGCGTATTTCACCGAAACCTTCCGTGGCGCGATCCTTTCGGTGCCGCGTGGACAGGTCGAGGCCGCTACCGCCTACGGCCTCAGTCGCGCCCAGCGTTTTCGCTACGTGGTATTCCCGCAGATGATGCGCTTCGCCCTGCCGGGTATCGGCAATAACTGGCAAGTGCTGCTCAAGGCCACTGCGCTGGTGTCGATCATCGGTCTGGCCGATCTGGTCAAGGCCGCCCAGGACGCCGGCAAAAGCACCTACCAACTGTTTTACTTTCTGGTCCTCGCCGCATTGATTTACCTGCTGATCACCAGCGCTTCGAACTTTGCCCTGCGTTGGGCTGAACGGCGGTATTCCGCAGGCAGCCGGGAGGCTCAACGATGATCGAACTGCTTCAGGAATACTGGCGCCCCTTCCTTTATAGCGACGGCGTGCACATCACCGGCCTCGCCATGACCATGTGGCTGCTCAGCGCCTCCATCGCCATCGGCTTTCTGGTCTCGATCCCGCTGTCCATCGCTCGTGTTTCCAGCAACTTCTGGGTTCGTTGGCCGGTGCAGTTCTACACCTACCTGTTTCGCGGCACGCCTCTCTATATACAGCTGCTGATTTGCTACACCGGTATCTACAGCCTCGAAGCCGTGCGCGCGCAGCCGATTCTAGATTCGTTCTTCCGCGACGCGATGAATTGCACGATCCTGGCGTTCGCCCTTAATACTTGCGCGTACACCACCGAGATTTTCGCCGGCTCGATCCGCAGCATGAACCACGGCGAAGTCGAAGCCGCCAAAGCCTACGGGCTGACCGGCTGGAAGCTTTACGCCTACGTGATCATGCCATCGGCCCTGCGTCGCTCGCTGCCGTTCTACAGCAACGAAGTGATTCTGATGCTGCACTCGACCACGGTAGCCTTCACCGCCACTGTGCCGGACATTCTCAAAGTCGCGCGGGATGCGAACTCGGCAACCTTCATGACGTTCCAGTCGTTCGGTATCGCCGCCATTATTTACCTGTGCGTCACGTTCATTCTGGTCGGTCTGTTCCGTCTTGCAGAACGCCGCTGGCTGGCCTTTCTCGGCCCGACTCACTAGGACCTGCCCATGCGTCATGACACCCACGATCTGCTCGCGCCGGTGCCGGGCACTGCGCGGCAGATCCACAGTTTTCACTACGGTCCGCGAAACGGCGTCTGCAAGGTTTATATCCAGGCCTCGCTGCACGCCGACGAGCTGCCGGGCATGCTGGTCGCCTGGTACCTGAAGCAGAGACTGAGCGAGCTTGAAAATGCCGGTTTACTGCTCGGTGAAATCGTTGTCGTGCCGGTGGCCAATCCTATCGGTCTGGAACAGGTGCTGATGGACGTCCCGCTGGGCCGTTATGAGCTGGAAAGCGGGCAGAACTTCAACCGCTGGTTCATCGATCTCGGCGTACAAGTGGGCGATGAGGTTGAAACACAGCTCACGACTGATCCGCAGCACAACACCCGGTTGATCCGTCGTAGCCTGCGCGCAGCGCTTGAAGCGCAGATCGCATCGACCCAACTGCAATCGCAACGTTTGACCTTGCAGCGCCTGGCCTGCGATGCCGACATGGTGCTGGACCTGCATTGCGACTTCGAATCCGTCGAGCACCTGTACACCACGCCTGAAGCCTGGCCACAGGTGGAAATGCTCTCGCGCTACCTCGGCGCTCAGGCCAGCCTGTTGGCGACTGACTCCGGTGGCCAGTCGTTCGATGAGTGCTTCACGCTGGTCTGGTGGCAATTGCAGCAGCGCTTCGGTGATCGCTTCGCGATTCCCATGGGCAGCTTTTCGGTCACGCTGGAATTGCGTGGTCAGGGCGATGTCAATCACCCGTTAGCCAGTCGTGACTGCCAAGCGCTGATCAACTACCTGATCCATTACGGTGCGATTGGCGGTGACATCTCGGCCGCTCCTGAATTGCTTTACCCGGCCACACCACTGGCGGCGGTTGAACCGGTGGCCACGCCCGTCGGCGGGCTACTGGTGTTTTGCGCCCAACCCGGTGAATACGTCGAGGCGGGCCAGTTGATCGCAGAAATCATCGACCCGATCAGTGACACCGTCACGCCGATCCACACGCTCAATCCCGGCCTGCTCTATGCGCGTTCGTTACGCCGCATGGCCACCGCCGGCATGGTCATCGCTCACGTCGCAGGCACCGAAGCCTACCGTAGCGGCTACCTACTTTCTCCTTGAGGACTTGCTTGTCATGTACAAACTGACCATCGATGGCCTGCATAAAAGCTACGGCGATAACAAAGTACTCAAAGGTGTTTCGCTCAAAGCCAGCAGCGGCGATGTCATCTGCCTGATCGGCGCCAGCGGCTCCGGCAAAAGCACGTTCCTGCGCTGCATCAATTTCCTTGAACAACCGAACGACGGTGCCATGAGCCTGGACGGCAAGCAGGTTCGCATGGTCAGCGACAAGGGCCACATGCGCGTTGCCGACCCGGATGAGCTACAAAGCATCCGCACCCGGCTGGCCATGGTGTTCCAGCATTTCAACCTGTGGGCGCACATGACCGTTCTGGAAAACATCACCATGGCACCCCGCCGGGTGCTGGGCGTTTCCAAAGAAGAAGCCGAAGCCCGCGCCCGCAAATATCTGGACAAGGTCGGCCTGCCGGAACGCGTTGCCGACCAATACCCCGCCTTCCTGTCCGGTGGTCAGCAGCAGCGCGTAGCCATTGCCCGAGCGTTGGCGATGGAACCGGAAATCATGCTGTTCGACGAACCTACCTCGGCGCTCGACCCGGAACTGGTCGGCGAAGTGCTGAAGGTGATTCAGGGGCTGGCTGAAGAAGGCCGGACCATGATCATGGTGACCCACGAAATGAGCTTCGCCCGTAAAGTAGCCAACCAGATCGTGTTCTTGCACCAAGGCCAGATCGAAGAGTCCGGGCACCCGGATGAGGTGCTGGGCAACCCGAAAAGCGAGCGGCTGCAGCAGTTCTTGAGCGGGAATTTGAAGTAAGAAAGCGGCTTGCAAGCCATCCCTGTGGGAGCGAATTAATTCGCGAAGAGGCCGGTACATCCGACGCATATCTGCGGTCTGCAATGCCGTCTTCGCGAATGAATTCGCTCCCACAGGGTATTGCACCAAACTAATACACGCGCTCCGCTGTCTCTGAAATACCCCCTTTCAGAGCACACAGCGGCGCATGAGCAGACCCACCGATTTCGCTCAGCGATGGTTTTCGGAACGCAGCTGGAAGCCCTTTCCTTTTCAAAAAGAGGTCTGGTCGGCCGTTAAGCAGGGGCACTCAGGCCTGCTGCACGCCAGCACCGGCTCGGGTAAGACCTACGCCGTATGGTTCGCCGCGCTCAATCGTTTCGCACAAGCCGTCAAACCGCCAGCCGACGACAAACCCCGCAAGCGCAAACCGCCCGCCACACCGCTCAGCGTGTTGTGGATAACGCCCATGCGCGCACTGGCAGCCGACACTGCCAGAGCGCTCGAAGCTCCCTTGGCAGATCTGGACATCCCCTGGAGTGTCGGCCTGCGAACGGGCGATACCAGCAGCAGCGAGCGCGCCAAACAGGGCCGGCGCCTGCCCACCGCGCTGATCACCACGCCCGAAAGCCTCACCTTGTTACAGACCCGAGCTGACGCTCAAAGCACGTTCTCGACCCTGAAAATGGTGGTCGTGGACGAGTGGCACGAACTGATCGGCAACAAGCGCGGCGTGCAGTTGCAACTGGCGCTGGCCCGCTTGCGCCAATGGAATCCGGACCTGATCGTGTGGGGCGTTTCCGCGACGCTTGGCAATCAACAGCACGCGCAGGAAGTGCTGGTCGGCGAAGGCGGCATCAGCGTACAAGGCAAGATCACCAAAGAGCTTCGAGTGGACACCCTGCTGCCACCTTCCATCGAGCGCTTCCCTTGGGCCGGGCATATGGGCTTGCGTATGCTGCCGCAAGTACTGGCGGAAGTGGACAGCAGCGCCAGCTGCCTGGTGTTCACCAACACACGTGCGCAATCAGAGGTCTGGTATCAGGCTCTGCTGGAAGCTCGTCCGGACTGGGCCGGACTGATCGCCCTGCACCACGGCTCACTGGCGCGGGAAGTGCGTGACTGGGTCGAGCGCGCCCTGAAGGAAGGCCACCTCAAAGCAGTGGTGTGCACCTCCAGCCTCGATCTGGGCGTGGATTTTCTTCCCGTCGAGCGTGTGCTGCAAATCGGCTCACCCAAAGGTGTCGCGCGCCTCATGCAACGTGCCGGACGCTCGGGCCATGCACCGGGCCGCCCATCGCGCGTGACGCTGGTGCCAACCCATAGCCTGGAGCTGGTTGAGGCCGCTGCGGCTCATGACGCGGTGGCAGCACGGATGATCGAGCCCAGAGAATCACCACACAAGCCTCTCGACGTGTTGGTCCAGCATCTGGTCAGCATGGCGTTGGGCGGCGGCTTCAATCCCGAAACGCTGTTGCGCGAAGTACGCACGGCCTGGGCATATCGAGAACTGACCGATGACGAGTGGCAATGGGCACTGGCCTTCGTCCGTCATGGCGGCCATTCGCTGACCGCCTACCCGGACTACCGACGCGTGGAGCCTGACGAGGATGGCATCTGGCGGGTGCCGGACGCTCGCCTCGCCAGACGTCACCGCATGAGCATCGGCACCATCGTCAGCGACGCCAGCATCAACGTGAAGTACTGGAAAAAAGGCGGCGGCGGTGGCTCGCTGGGTAGCGTCGAAGAAGGATTCATTGCGCGCTTGAAGCCTGGTGATGGCTTTCTGTTTAGCGGCCGATTGCTGGAGTTGGTACGCGTCGAAAACATGACCGCCTATGTGAAAAAAGCGACCGGCAAAAAAGCCGCTGTTCCTCGCTGGAACGGTGGGCGCATGCCGCTCTCCAGCGAATTGGCCGCTGCCGTGGTGACAAAGTTCGACGCAGCGGCTCATGGAGAATTCATCAGCCCGGAAATGCAGGCCGTCAAACCCTTGCTGGAAGTCCAGCGGCAGTGGTCCGCCCTGCCTCAGGAAAACACGCTGTTGGCAGAAATCATGAAATCCCGGGAGGGCTGGCACCTGTTTCTCTACCCTTTTGCCGGTCGCCATGTGCATCTGGGGCTGGCGAGCCTGTTGGCCTGGCGATTGAGCCGCCATACACCGCTGACGTTTTCCATCGCGGTCAACGATTATGGTTTTGAGCTGCTCAGCGCCACCGAGGTGGATTGGCAGGCAGAACTACGCCCTGAGCTGTTCAGTGAAGAGCATCTGATGAACGACATCATGGCCAGCCTGAACGCGGGCGAACTGGCCCTGAGACGCTTCAGAGAAATCGCCCGCATTGCCGGGCTGGTATTCTCCGGCTATCCCGGTGCGCCGAAGAGCAACCGGCAACTACAGGCGTCCAGTGGGCTGTTCTTTGAGGTTTTCAAACAATACGACGCGGGCAATCTGCTGCTGACACAGGCCCAGGAAGAGGTTCTGCGTCAGGAGCTGGATGTCGCGAGACTGGAGCACACCTTGCAACGCATCAACCAACGCACGCTGGACGTCCATCTGATCAAACGCGCTACGCCGATGGCCTTTCCCCTGTTGGTGGAGCGCATGCGCGAAAGCCTGAGCTCGGAAAAGCTCGCAGACCGGATTGCCCGAATGGTGCGCGACCTGGAAAAAGCAGCAGGACCTGACGTCACATGAATCCTCACGTCCCGGTACAACTGGCAGGTGCCGAGCTTTGGTTACTGGCTGAAAAAGCCATTTACTATCCCGAATATCGAGCTTTGCTGATCGCCGATGTGCATTTTGGCAAAGCGGCTGCATTTCGCGCCCTTGGGCAGCCGGTGCCACAAGGCACGACACAGAGCAATTTACAGCGCCTTGATGACCTGCTGCGGGACTATCCGTGTGATCAACTGATATTCCTGGGCGACTTTCTGCATGCGCGGCAATCCCGCACCCCGTCCACGCTGGAGGCACTCGGCAATTGGCGATCTCGGCATCCGACGCTGGCAATCACGCTGATCCGTGGCAACCATGATAAGCACGCGGGAGATCCTCCTGCGGACCTGATGATCGAGACCGTGCCGGAACCGCTACTGTTGGGGCCCTTCGCGCTGCAGCATGAACCTCATCCGCACCCGACCCATCACGTGCTGGCAGGGCATGTTCATCCGGTTTATCACTTGCAGGGGCGTGGACGTCAGCGCCTGCGGCTGGCGTGCTTCTATCTCAATGAGCGCACGAGCCTGTTGCCCGCGTTCGGAGCATTTACCGGCGGGTACAAGGTAGAGCGTGAGCAGGACAGCAGAATTTACGTGGTGGGAGATGGAGCGGTATGGGCGACTGGCTGAAACGATTCAAGTCTGCACATTTAATCCGGATGCGCGCATGATCCAGAGTGATTTGAAATTCATCAGCAGCACTGCTGGCCAATACATGCGCCAGCAGTGGCAGGGGAATTATTCAGGCAACCGGAGCCGGTGGTGGCTCGTCTGGCAGAGTCGGTTCGCCCGGTTCCGTCGGCTGAGGATAGTCGTTCGGGGTATCCGGGCCTGGTTGCCCTGGTACGCCGCCGACCATGTTGAACTGCGGATAGGCGAGTAACGACAAGGCAAGCAGACCCACATGATTCTCTCGCGGGTCCGCCCCCTGGGCGCTGGCGTTCGACTGTCTCTTCATAAGGTACTCCTGAGCGTTATCCCCTGCCCACGCAGTGTGAGAAGAAGCGATTCAGTCAATAGAGTGCCGATTTGAGGACTAATTCAATTTCGCCAGGCTTAACGGTCACAAATATCAGTTAAGCGCGAGGCAAGGTAACGCCGCGCTGCCCTTGATATTTGCCGCCACGATCCTTGTAAGACACTTCACACTCTTCGTCGGACTCGAGGAACAGCATCTGCGCCACACCCTCGTTGGCGTAGATTTTCGCAGGCAATGTAGTGGTGTTGGAGAACTCCAGGGTCACATGACCTTCCCATTCCGGCTCAAGCGGCGTCACGTTCACGATGATGCCGCAACGCGCATAAGTGCTTTTACCCAGACAGATGGTCAGCACGTTACGTGGAATACGGAAGTATTCGACGGTGCGCGCCAGAGCAAAAGAGTTAGGCGGGATGATGCAAACATCGCTTTTCACGTCGACAAAGCTGCCTTCATCGAAGTTTTTCGGGTCAACGATTGCAGAATTGATGTTGGTGAAAATCTTGAATTCATCTGCACAGCGCACATCGTAGCCATAGCTGGAAACGCCATAAGAGATGAGACGACTGGCGCCTTCGCCACGCATCTGGCGCTCGACGAAGGGCTCGATCATGCCCTGCTCCTGCGCCATGCGGCGAATCCACTTGTCCGATTTGATGCTCATGGCGATGTCCTGATAGCTGGGTGAAAAAACATGTCCGGCATCTTACCGGGCCACGGCTTTGGGTTCAAAGCTTGTAGCAGCCTGCAAGCCAATGCTTTTTCCCATGAATGGAAATAATCCTCAATTGACGGTTGGCATGCTCAAAAAAAAGCGTTAAGGTGGCGTCACTGTGTTGCTTGTGTCACTGAGAATCTCTACACGATGTTGAATTTCGATCCAACCATCTCCAAGAATTTTTCCTGCTCTTTGCACTCAGTCTCGGCCAGGGCACTTCCTGAGTCGCAGTTAACTTTGTCCAAGGAGATACACCATGTCTAATCGCCAAACTGGTACCGTTAAGTGGTTCAACGATGAAAAAGGCTTCGGCTTCATCACTCCACAATCCGGTGACGACCTGTTCGTGCACTTCAAAGCTATCCAATCTGACGGCTTCAAAAGCCTGAAAGAAGGCCAACAGGTCTCTTTCATCGCTACCCGCGGTCAGAAAGGCATGCAAGCTGAAGAAGTTCAAGTTATCTAACTTGTACTTATTCGCTTAAAGAACCCCGCTTCGGCGGGGTTTTTTTATGCCTGTGGAAAATACTTACGGCATCGCCACCGAACCTGTGGGAGCGTAATGACCCCTTCGCGAATGAATTCGCTCCCACAGGTCTGCAGCTTTTAATCGTCGCTAACAGAAATACTCGGCATCGCGGGGCTAGCTGCTTCCTGCAGCACGATCCGGGCACCCACGTGCCGCGCCAGTTCCTGATACACCATCGCAATCTGACTTTCGGGCTCAGCCATCACGGTCGGCTTACCACCATCGGCCTGTTCGCGAATCAGCATCGACAATGGCAACGAAGCCAGCAGTTCGACGTCGTACTGCGAGGCCAGCTTCTCGCCACCGCCCTCACCGAACAAATGCTCCGCGTGACCGCAGTTCGAGCAAATGTGTACGGCCATATTTTCCACGACACCCAGCACTGGAATGTTGACCTTGCGAAACATCTCGACGCCTTTTTTCGCATCGAGCAGCGCCAGATCCTGAGGCGTCGTGACGATCACCGCACCTGCGACCGGGACTTTCTGCGCCAGCGTCAGCTGGATATCACCCGTACCCGGCGGCATATCGATGACCAGGTAATCCAGACCATTCCATGCCGTTTGCGTAATCAACTGCAGCAGTGCACCGGAAACCATCGGGCCGCGCCAGACCATCGGCGTGTTGTCATCGGTCAGAAAGGCCATGGACATCACCTCGACACCATGGGCCTCGATGGGCACGAACCATTTCTGATCCTTGATTTTAGGCCGTGTGCCTTCAGCGATGCCGAACATCACGCCCTGACTCGGACCGTAGATGTCAGCATCCAGAATACCGACCCGCGCGCCTTCGCGAGACAACGCCAATGCCAGATTGGCCGCCGTGGTGGATTTGCCCACGCCGCCTTTGCCGGATGCTACGGCAACAATATTCTTCACATTCGCCAGACCGGGAATCTGCCCTTGAGCCTTGTGCGGCTCGATGACACAGGTGATGTCCACTTTGGCCGAGGTCACCCCCTCCAGACCCTCAATGGCGATTTGCAGCATCTGCGCCCAGCCACTCTTGAACAGACCGGCCGCGTAACCCAGCTCGAGCTGCACACTGACGCGCTCGTCGCGGATCTCAATGGCACGCACACACCCGGCGGTCACGGGGTCCTGATTCAAATAAGGATCGGTATATTGGCGAAGAACGGCTTCCACCGCTGCACGATTAACAGCGCTCATGGGCTACTCCCGAATAAAGACAGACTAAAACAGGCGGCTATCCTAACGCTTCTGCGTGCCACCGGCATGGTTTCGCTGGAATCATCATTCCCGTAGGAGCGCGCTTGCCCGCGATAGCGTGAGACCGGGCGGTAATATTTCGACTGAAATACCGCAATCGCGGGGAAGCGCGCTCCTACAGGCAATGCCCAACGATTAACCACGCACATTCCTACAGTCAGCACAGGATGAAAAAAATCACTCAGACCTTTATAGTGGCCGACCTCCGTTTCACTTCAAGTAGCCGAGCCCCATGTCCGAGCCACGCAAGATCCTCGTTACCAGCGCCCTGCCCTATGCCAATGGTTCGATCCATCTTGGCCATATGCTTGAGTACATCCAGACCGATATGTGGGTGCGCTTCCAGAAGCACCGCGGCAACCAATGCATCTATGTCTGCGCGGACGACGCTCACGGTTCGGCAATCATGCTGCGCGCGGAAAAGGAAGGCATCACCCCGGAACAACTGATCGACAACGTCAAGGCGGAACACAGCGCCGACTTCAGTGATTTCCTGGTGGACTTCGACAATTTCCACTCGACGCATTCGGATGAAAACCGCGAGCTGTCGAGCATGATCTACACGCGCCTGCGTGATGCCGGGCATATCGCTACCCGCTCGATAACCCAGTATTTCGACCCGGAAAAGAAAATGTTCCTGGCCGACCGCTTCATCAAGGGCACCTGCCCGAAATGCGGCACTGAAGATCAGTACGGCGACAACTGCGAAAAGTGCGGTGCGACCTACGCGCCAACCGACCTGAAAGACCCGAAATCGGCGATTTCCGGCGCTACGCCTGTCCTGAAAGACTCGAAGCATTTCTTCTTTGACCTGCCAGCTTTTGACGCCATGCTCAAAAGCTGGACACGCAGCGGCACCCTGCAGGATGCCGTGGCAAACAAGATCGCCGAATGGCTGGATGCCGGCCTGCAGCAGTGGGATATCTCCCGCGATGCGCCTTACTTCGGCTTCGAAATCCCTGACGAGCCGGGCAAATATTTCTACGTGTGGCTGGACGCTCCTGTCGGCTACATGGCCAGCTTCAAGAACCTGTGTGCACGCCGTCCTGATCTGGATTTCGATGCTTTCTGGACCAAGGATTCGACGACCGAGCTGTATCACTTCATCGGCAAGGACATCGTCAACTTCCACGCCCTGTTCTGGCCAGCAATGCTCGAAGGTGCAGGCCTGCGCAAGCCAACCGGTATCAATGTGCACGGCTACCTGACCGTCAACGGTCAAAAGATGTCGAAATCACGCGGTACGTTTATCAAGGCACGCACCTACCTGGATCAGCTGTCACCGGAATACCTGCGCTATTACTACGCAGCCAAACTGGGCAAGGGTGTGGACGACCTCGACCTGAACCTCGACGACTTCGTGCAGAAGGTCAACTCGGACCTGATCGGCAAGGTCGTGAACATTGCCAGTCGTTGCGCGGGCTTCATTCACAAAGGCAATGCCGGTGTGATGGTGGCTGAAAATGCGGCTCCGGAACTGACCGACGCGTTTCTGGCTGCAGCACCTGGTATCGCAGAAGCCTATGAAGCACGCGACTTCGCCAGAGCAATGCGGGAAATCATGGGGCTGGCGGACCGCGCCAACGCCTATATCGCTGACAAGGCTCCCTGGTCGCTGGCCAAACAGGAAGGTAAACAGGATGAAGTACAGGCGGTCTGCGCACTGGGCATCAACCTGTTCCGGCAACTGGTGATTTTCCTCAAACCGGTATTGCCACTGCTGGCTGCCGACGCCGAGAAATTCCTCAACGTTGCGCCACTGACCTGGGATGATCACAAGACGCTGCTGAGCAATCATCAGCTCAACCCGTTCCAGGCCCTGATGAGCCGCATCGACCCGGCCAAGGTTGAAGCCATGACCGCCGCTTCGAAAGAAGACCTGACGGCCAGCGCAACCGATACCGGTGCCGCGCCCGAGGGGAATGGTGAGCTCGCCAAGGACCCGCTGTCTGCCGAGATCGATTTCGATACCTTTGCAGCTGTGGACCTGCGAGTTGCCCTGATTCTCAAGGCCGAGCATGTTGAAGGGGCAGATAAACTGCTGCGTCTGACTCTGGATATCGGTGATGAACAGCGCAACGTGTTCTCGGGCATCAAAAGTGCCTACCCGAACCCATCCGAGCTGGAGGGCCGCCTGACCATGATGATCGCCAACCTCAAGCCGCGAAAAATGCGTTTCGGTATTTCGGAAGGCATGGTGATGGCCGCAGGCCCGGGTGGCGAAGAAATCTACCTGCTCAGCCCTGATAGCGGTGCCAAACCAGGTCAACGCATCAAGTAAAGTTGGGAACTGGCCCGATAGCAGCGTCGCCGCGCTACTATCGGTTTTTTTGCTTTATCAGAGACGTTTGGTCGAATGCTTTCTCCCTGTGGGAGATTCTATGTTGGCCTGCAAGCTTGCTCATGCGCTATTGACCTTGCAGGACCGGCTTTAGCCGGGGGCGCAGTATTTCTGCGATGGATTTTTAGCGGATGTACTGACGTCCTCCCGGCTAAAGCCGGTCCTACGAACAGCGCGGTCTCTGTGGGAGCGAATTCATTCGCGAAGGCGTCATTCCTGACGATACAGATACATCGAATGGACCGGCCCCTACGCGAATGAATTCGCTCCCACAGATTTGTGCTTGCAGGCCAACATAGAATCTCCCACAGGATCTCTGTTCGGCGCACAAACACCTTCAGGGCATGCGAACGCCGGTCATATCCACCCTTTGCAACACCCATCACACGCTCGCAACCCGGCAAAACCATGAACCTCATCCAAAGCATCGACGCCCTGCTCCCCCAGACCCAATGCGGAAAATGCGGACATCCCGGCTGCAAGCCCTATGCAGAAGGAATAGCCCAAGGCGAAGCAATCAACAAATGTCCGCCGGGTGGCGATGAGACCGTTGCTGCCCTGGCGCAGTTACTCAGCGTTCCAGCGCTGCGCGTCGATCCGGAGCGGGGTTCTGCGCCAGCACAAGTCGCGTTTATTCGGGAGGCCGAATGTATTGGCTGCACCAAGTGCATTCAGGCCTGCCCGGTCGACGCTATCGTCGGCGCGGCAAAGTTCATGCACACCGTGATCGTCGATGAGTGTACCGGTTGCGACCTGTGTATAGCCCCCTGCCCGGTGGATTGTATCGACCTGCTGCCGCTGCCTTCTAACGTCATTCCTATCGTCAGCGGGTATGCCGCGACTATGACTGAGCAACAGAATCGTAGCCACAAGCGAAACCATGCACGACGTCGCTTCGAGTCCCGCAACGCGCGACTGCGACGCGAAGAGGAGCGTCGGCACGCTGAGCGAGTTGCGCGCGCGCAAAGGGCCGCAGCAGCACCTGAACCCCCTCGCTCAACTGCGCAATCAAGAGATGAGCGCACAGGCGCGCAAAGCGTTGCCGTCGACGACGATGCATTGAAAAAAGCCCGCATCAACGTGACGATGAGCAGGGCCCAGCTCAATAAGTCCCTGAAGGCATTCGGTCACCCGCCCATCGCCGAGCAGGCAGCACGTCTGGTTCAATTGCAGCAGGAATACGAAACGGCCGAACAAGCCCTTGAGAGCCTTCAGTCCGCGCAACCCGGCCCAGTCGCAACACCGACTCCGCGGATGGACAACAGCAGCGTCAAACGTGCAAAAATTCAGCTGGCCATGGCCCGCGCGGCATTGAAAAAAGCGCAGACGACCGAGGCCTCGTCAGAACAGATCGCGAGCCTGACAACTGAGCTTCAACATGCCGAACGCGCCCTTGAGGTCGCAGAGCAGAATCTGTCAGCCAATCCGCAAGCTATCGCCCCCAAGGAAAATCCCGGTTCATGAACGCTGCAAAACGCCTGGAAATCTTTCGTCGCCTTCACGAAGACAACCCAGATCCAAAGACCGAGCTGGCATACACCACGCCATTTGAACTGCTCATTTCTGTGATCCTTTCGGCGCAGGCGACCGATGTCAGCGTGAACAAGGCCACCGCCCGGCTTTATCCTGTCGCCAATACGCCACAGGCAATCTATGAGCTGGGTGTTGAAGGCTTGTCCGAGTACATAAAAACCATCGGCCTCTATAACAGCAAGGCGAAAAACGTTATAGAAACATGCCGAATGATTATGGAGTTGCACGGTGGAGAAGTGCCGCAGACACGCGAAGCACTTGAAGCCCTGCCCGGCGTGGGACGCAAGACAGCCAATGTGGTGCTCAATACTGCATTCCGCCAGATAGCCATGGCGGTAGACACCCACATATTTCGTGTCAGCAATCGTACCGGCATCGCTCCAGGAAAAAATGTGGTTGAGGTAGAAAAGCAACTGATGAAGTTTGTACCCAAGGATTATTTGCTGGACGCCCACCACTGGCTGATCCTGCTTGGCCGCTATGTGTGCCAGGCTCGCAAGCCACGTTGCGGCAGTTGCATGATCGAAGACCTGTGCGATTACAAGCACAAGACCTCGGACGATTGAGCGATAGGCCCTCAAACGACTGATCGATTGAAAAAATCTTTTTTACCCGCTCGCAGATACTCGCTATAAGGTGCGCCAACGACAGCACAAGTCTGGAGTCACCTTATGAGTACTGACAAAGAGCAATTGGACGTAGACGACGACTTCATTGCAGTTGAATCAGATGATGCAGAGCCCGCACCTGTTGAACCTGCCAAGACCAATCTCAGCAAACGGCGCACGATCGACAACATGCTTGAAGAAAGACGCCTGCAAAAGCAACTGGCTGATTACGATTACGATCTTTGATCGCTGCCCCCCGCTTCACCTGCCTATTCAAAGCCTCTCATGTGCGAGAGGCTTTAGCGCTCAGCGCCAAAAGCTGCAGCGCATATCATGATTTCCCTCTGGTAAAAATCACCAGATCTCCTCAGACCAGACCATTACGTTGGGCAAGCTCGATGAGATCGACCAACGAATGAGCATTGAGCTTAAGCAACAGTCGAGTCTTATAGGTACTGACTGTTTTGTTACTCAAAAACATTCCATCTGCAATTTCCTTATTGGTTTTACCTCGCGCCAATTGCTGCAGCACCATCATTTCCCGGCCAGACAGACGATCAACCATGTCAGCTTCGCTGGCGTTGCCCATGCTTGAGCGAACAGTATGCAGGGCCTGGTTGGGGAAATAACTGTAGCCCGATAATACGGCCTTGATGGCACTCAACAGCTCGGTGAGGTCCTGCTGCTTGCAGACATATCCGGCGGCCCCGGCCTGCATGCAGCGCATGGAGAAATGCCCAGGAGCCTGCGAGGTCAGGATCAGCACCTTGAACGGCAGCGTCATTGCAGACAGACGGGCGATGACTTCAAGGCCATCCAGTTTTGGAATGCCTATGTCGAGAATCACGATATCGGGCAAATGCTCACGAGCCAGTTGCAGGGCATCCACTCCATTATCCGTCTCCGCAATAACCTCATAGCCATGGCGCTCCATCAGCATACGAACAGCAAGGCGAATGACGGGATGATCGTCCACGATCAGCACTTTATTCATGGGCAGTCCAATTTTCGCTTTTCGAATTTTCAGAGTGAGCACAATAGCTTAGTCGTTTAGTGCTTTGCATGGCGCGCCCCCCTTGGGACTGACAGCCAAAGACCATTCCCACAATTAGCGCAGAATACTCCTACAAATATCAGTCTAAATGACGCTACATAAGAGGCCATCACAAGTCTGCCTGCGCTGAAAAAGAGAAATTAACTGATTTGTACAAAGTCAAGATAATGGGGCGTGGCTCAACTAATAGAATTATTATGTTCAGGTCAAGCATTTTTCAAATATCCCTTTGGACTAATAAACATGCATTACACCGACCTGGTGGATCTTCAAGCTATCGACATCCGTGACAACAGGTCGAGCACTCAGTCTAGGTAGCTTCAAGCCATCACCAGAAAAGGTGCTTTCATATTCCCTTCACACGTCCTCAAATTTTCCGGACCTCACGAGCACAAACACACTGTTACATTTCTGAGACACTGGCCCTGTGCTTCGGCGGCGAGGTTCAATATGTCAGAACACCGCCACATTAAGCGTCACGGTTGTGCCAACAGAATATTTCAGGCCATCAGCCTCTGCGACGTTTAAAAAATACACACTTTGCAGCAGCAATTTTGTAAATATATATATTTTACGAAAATTCCTACTTAGATTTCGGAAACGACTGAGCATTCAAGCAAGAATGGCCTCCTTGCTCATTTAATTGTGCGGTATTCATGCACCGCACAAGCCATAAAATCGGACAACCTCTACCTCATAAGAAATTTCCAAAAATAATGCATGACTTTTCTGACGGAGACCGACCTCAGGCAGCCAACCGGCTGAAAGCTAATACTATATCCCCATGCAAATCCATATACCCTCACTAAAGAGGAAATGTACTACAACACTAACAGACGTTGAAAATCACCATGTAAGAAAATCAATTGCCTTATAAATCAATCCCTCTAGCGAAAGCTTTTTTACTTGCAAATTTTATTACCAGTCGTTACTTTTTCAAGAACCCTTCCACTAATCACAGATAAAACATGCAGGACTACATGAAACCCACTTAACAAATGATGCCAATTTGACCCATCAAAAAAGCGTTGCTTTAAATGGACTCTCCCTCACTAGAGAGCCGAAGGGATTCGGGCAGCACGAACATGCCCCCATCCGAACAGCCTCCGCTGACCGCGCCCTGATATGGACCGACGATTCTTTTTTGAATGGGCCCTGTGTACAACCATGTTCAAAAAGGGATATATCATGAACAACAAAATCTCCGGTGCCTGCCCTCAAGAGGCAGACTCTCTGGATCTTGCGGCAGCTGTTGAACACTTTGTAGCCCAGGGCGGCGTTATTGACATCGTCTCGCAAGCTGCACATCAGGCAGCCACACTGGGTACCTCCAGTGCAAAAACAGCACCTGAAATTGCAGCCGTTGATAACCCTGAAAAGTTGCAAACCCTCAAAGCGCTAGTGGCGAAAGGCGCCGGAATTAACGCACTGCAATACTCGCTGAGAATGAACAAGAGAGATATCAAACAACTGGCCGCGGAGCACGGTGTAAAAATCGCATTCAGCCGCCCGGTCAGCGAAACCGGTAGAGCACATCGGTCTGAAACGTCAGATATTGACGATACTGTGGCGGGGCATGCAATGCATTACTCAAGCCTTGGATACTCCGCACCCGAGATTGCCAACATTCTCGGCTTGAGCGTTCGCCAGGTATGGAACATAGGAAAAGCGTATCGATTCGAATTCAAGATAAACGAGGGCGACCCCTCCCCTTAGAAGGGTTTAAAAAAGAAAACTGAAAAAACAAAGAAAACTCATACACGATTCAGGTAAGCGTGCACCTCTTTTGAAGTTCACCGAACCTACACCCTCTTTCTCCATTAAGGTCTTATTTGAGAAAACACCATGAAACTACTACCACGCCTTATCAACCCGATCAGCATCATCGCGATGTTCGCTGCCTTGTGTGAAGCATCAGCGACAACGGTACTCCCTCATCTTGATGAAGAAAACCGTCAGATTTATATATGGTTTCTTATTGCGTTTCCCTCTGCACTGGTTGTGTTATTTTTCCTCACGCTCAATTTCAACAGCCGGGTTCTTTATCCTCCAGTCGATCCATCAGATAAATAGCCTGGTCGCTATCAAGGCTTTCGGAAAACCCAATGTATGTCCGCCCCTCCTCGCCACCCTGTTAAAGCGCACAAAGACGCTCAGCGTGAAGACACGCTCATGCAGGCGTAACGATCTGGAAAACACGTTAGATATAGAATTTACAGGGAGAATAAAAATTCGGAAAAATCATGACGCCCTGAAACGTCACAACTGAACGCAGGCAGATTTATCCCCGCCCCTTAGGCACCACGGCAGCACCTTGAACGGCAACTTTCGACGCCGCAAAGGTAACTGAACAGACTGCAAGAGCCGCCGCGCAGGCAGCATCTCGCAAGTCTCAGTCATTTTCAGATGCAGCACCCCAAAGGTGCTGCATCTTCATTTCAGGACACGTCGTTAAAACAGTTTACGGCCCTTGTTCGCTGCAATACGCATGCGCAGCGCATTGAGCTTGATGAAGCCTGCAGCATCTGCCTGGTTATAAGCGCCACCATCTTCTTCGAAGGTCGCGATATTGGCATCAAACAGGGACTCATCAGACTTGCGCCCGGTCACGATCACGTTGCCTTTGTAGAGCTTGAGGCGCACCACGCCATTCACGTGAGCCTGCGACGCGTCAATCATCTGCTGCAGCATCTGACGCTCAGGGCTCCACCAGTAACCGGTGTAGATCAGGCTCGCGTACTTGGGCATCAACTCATCTTTGAGATGAGCCACTTCGCGGTCCAGAGTGATCGACTCGATGGCACGGTGAGCGCGCAGCATGATAGTGCCGCCTGGCGTCTCGTAGCAGCCGCGGGATTTCATACCCACGTAACGGTTCTCGACAATGTCCAGACGACCGATACCGTGCTCGCCACCGATACGGTTGAGCGTTGCCAACACAGTGGCAGGCGTCATCTCAACGCCGTCCAGCGCGACGATGTCGCCGTTGCGGTAAGTCAGCTCCAGATATTGTGGGGTGTCCGGAGCCTTCTCCGGGGACACGGTCCAACGCCACATGTCTTCTTCGTGCTCGGTCCAGGTGTCTTCCAGCACGCCGCCTTCATAGGAGATGTGCAGCAGGTTGGCATCCATGGAGTATGGAGACTTCTTCTTGCCGTGACGCTCGATCGGGATCGCGTGCTTCTCGGCGTAGTCCATCAGCTTCTCGCGGGACAACAGGTCCCACTCGCGCCATGGGGCAATGACTTTCACGCCAGGCTTCAGTGCGTATGCACCCAGTTCGAAACGAACCTGGTCGTTACCTTTACCGGTAGCGCCGTGGGAAATGGCGTCAGCGCCGGTTTCGTTGGCGATTTCGATCAGGCGCTTCGCAATCAGCGGACGAGCGATAGAGGTACCGAGCAGGTACTCGCCTTCGTAGACGGTGTTGGCGCGGAACATCGGGAACACGAAATCACGCACGAACTCTTCGCGCAGGTCATCGATGTAGATTTCTTTGACGCCCATGGCTTTTGCCTTGGCGCGTGCGGGTTCGACTTCTTCGCCCTGACCCAGGTCAGCGGTAAAGGTCACTACTTCGCAGTTATACGTATCTTGCAGCCACTTGAGGATTACCGAAGTATCCAGGCCACCGGAATACGCGAGAACTACCTTGTTTACGTCCGCCATGCCATCACTCCACCGGGTTGTACGGAAAACCGGTGATTCTACCGCTCAAACGGCGTGATTTACAGTAGCGCGACAGCTTCTGACGATGAAGCGACAGATTATGTCGATCTGGCGACGAGTGGCGAGTCGTCGTCAGATTTTCGCGGGAGCCGTGTTCAACGCAACAGGAGCGGGTCTTTCATCCGGCGCAATACGCTCCAGATGGATGTTTACGCGACGGTTGCGCGCACGGTTGGCGTTGTTGGTATTAGGCACCAGCGGATAGCGTTCGCCGTGGAAACGCAGAGTAATCTGCTCTTCGGGAATGCCTTGAGCCTTCAGAAAATCCATGACAGCCAGGGCGCGACGCCGGGACAAGTCACGATTGGTCAGGCGATTGCCACTGTTATCTGAATGTCCGTCCAGTTCGACGTGATTAACCGTCGGATCGGCTTTGAGATAGGCCACGATGGTTTGCAAGCGAGCCTTGGCTTGCGCATCAAGATCGATGCCTCCGCCCGGGAAACCGACTTCGCCCTGCTTGACCTGGTCGTAGTTCATCGGCAGCAGTTTGGTGACGCACTGCTGATAATCGCTGAAGGCTTTATTGAATTTGACCGGTAGCAGGCGCACTTCGGTGGTACCAGCAGCATCACGGGAGTAATGGCGGATGACCGGGCTGCGACCTTCCATCAGACCGCTGATCAGCCGACTGGCCTGTACCTGCGAACTGCTGAACGGAAATTCACCATTATTGACTTTGACTGAACCCAGATTGATATCGCCGCGCCCCGGCTGCCATGGCGCAGCCGCGGCCAAAAGGGTCGCCGAGCCGCCGCCCGCCATGCCGCCGGCCGACTTGATCCGGAATGTGGCCTGCTCACCTGCACGACGCACGAACTCACCCGCACCGAAATCGGTGATGGGCTGGCTGAGGCGACACTCGAACTGATCGCCTTCCACTTTCCACTCAATACTTTCCAGACGGGTCTGGAAAGTCATTGCCATGGCCGGGAAGCTGGCGAACACGCTGAGCAGGGCTAGATATCGCTGGCGCACGGGAGGCTCCACTAAAAAATGACTGCATAACAAAAAGACTTCCTACAACGGGCTATCGGTAACTTCCTACAAAACTTGATAGCGGGTGCCTGAGAGAGTCTTTTCCGGTAGCATTCCCAGCGAGTTTGACCCGCCTGGAATCCCCAATGTCCGACCTCCTGACCCTTTTGCGTCCCGACGACTGGCACATACACCTCCGCGATGGAGCTGTTTTGCCCCACACCGTTGCTGACGTTGCGCGCACTTTTGGCCGCGCAATCATCATGCCTAACCTGGTACCGCCCGTTCGCAATGCTCAGGAGGCCGACGCTTATCGTCAGCGCATCCTGGCGGCTCGCCCTGCCGGCAGCCCGTTCGAACCGCTGATGGTGCTTTACCTGACCGACCTGACACAGCCGGAAGACATCCGCACGGCCAAAGCCACCGGCTTTATCCATGCTGCCAAGTTGTACCCGGCCGGAGCGACCACCAACTCCGATTCGGGTGTGACCAGCATCGACAAGATTTTCCCTGTTCTCGAAGCAATGGCCGAAGTCGGCATGCCGCTTCTGGTACACGGAGAAGTGACCCGTAGCGACATCGACGTCTTTGATCGCGAGAAAATCTTCATTGATGAACACCTGACGCGTGTCGTTGAACGCTTCCCGACACTCAAAGTGGTGTTTGAACACATCACCACCGCTGAGGCTGTGCAGTTCGTCAATCAGGCTTCGGCCAATGTCGGCGCCACGATTACTGCGCATCACTTGCTCTATAACCGCAACCACATGCTGGTGGGCGGGATTCGTCCGCACTTCTATTGCCTGCCGATTCTGAAGCGCAATACGCACCAGACCGCGCTGCTTGATGCAGCTACCGGTGGAAGCACGAAGTTCTTCCTCGGCACCGATTCGGCGCCGCATGCCCAGCATGCCAAGGAAAACGCTTGCGGCTGTGCAGGCTGCTACACCGCCTATGCAGCGATCGAGATGTACGCTGAGGCTTTCGAGCAACGTAATGCACTGGACAAACTGGAAGGGTTCGCCAGCCTCCACGGTCCGGCGTTCTACGGCCTGCCTGCGCCTCAGGACACTATTACGCTGGTCCGTGAAGAATGGACCGCGCCCACCAGTCTGCCGTTTGGCGAGCTGTCCGTAATACCGCTGCGCGCCGGTGAAAAACTGCGCTGGCGTCTGCTGGAGAAACACGCGTGAGTGAAGATCATTTCGACGACGAACAGGAAGGTCAGGGCGGCGGTTCGCGCCACCCCATGGCAGCCCGTTTTCGCGGCTACCTGCCTGTTGTCATCGATGTAGAGACCGGTGGCTTCAATTGCGCTACCGACGCCCTGCTGGAAATTGCGGCAGTGACCATCGGCATGGACGAAGACGGATTTGTGTTCCCGGAGCACACGCACTTCTTCCGCGTAGAACCGTTCGAGGGCGCCAACATCGAGGCCGCCGCCCTTGAGTTCACCGGTATCAAACTCGATCATCCATTGCGTATGGCCGTCAGTGAAGAAACCGCGCTGAATGACATCTTCCGTGGTGTTCGCAAGGCACTGAAGGCCAATGGATGCAAGCGTGCGGTGCTGGTCGGCCACAACGCCAGCTTCGACCTGGGCTTTCTGAACGCGGCGGTTGCGCGGCTCGACATGAAGCGTAACCCGTTCCACCCCTTCTCCAGCTTCGACACCGCGACGCTGGCCGGGCTTGCCTACGGCCAGACCGTTCTTGCCAAGGCCTGTCAGGCAGCCGGTATCGACTTCGACGGCCGTGAAGCGCACTCAGCGCGTTACGACACCGAGAAAACCGCCGAGCTGTTCTGCGGCATCGTCAATCGCTGGAAGCAGATGGGTGGCTGGGAAGATTTCGGCGACTGATTAACAACTGCAATTCTGTTGTGACTGAGCTGATGTTATCGCGGGCAAGCGCGCTCCTACAGTTGGATCGCGTTTCAGCTGTAGGAGCGCGCTTGCCCGCGAATGCTTTTAACAGGCCACAACAAATCCCACTGTCATCCCCCCTCACAGACCACTAATGCGACCCTCACCTGATGTAATTTCACCACTCGTCGGTACAGAGAGAAACCTTCTCAATGAGTTTTGACAAGCATTCTCATTAACATTAGTATCCCCGGCAACGAGAAATTACAGCGATGGTTCTCATTTATGTATGTCTGCCTCTGCCAAGGTGTTACCGACGGTCAAATCCGAGATGCAATATTCGAGGGTTGCTGCAGTTACAAAGACGTCCGTGAAACACTGGGTGTTGCCACCAAATGTGGCAAATGCGCCTGTTTAGCCAAAGAAGTGGTACGCGATACCCTTACCGAGCTGCAAACCAGCCAAGCGGCGTTAGCTTATCCAGCAGAATTTTCACCCGCCTGATTGACCTATTTCAAAGAACCGGACCTAGTGTCCGGTTTTTTTATGCCTGTAATTCAAACGCTTAGCATCAAGATGCGGAACACAAACATTCTTATTCCTATTTAATTTCACTTATTATTCAATAACTTAGGTTTGACAGACTAATACGCGCAGATCAAACTCGCGCTTTATATATACAAGCCATCGGCAGGACCTCAAAAATGAAAGGCGACATTACAGTCATCCAGCATCTCAACAGGATCCTCGGAAACGAGCTGGTCGCGATCAATCAGTACTTCCTGCATGCCCGCATGTATGAAGATTGGGGCCTGAACAAGCTGGGCAAGCACGAGTATCGCGAATCCATCGACGAGATGAAGCACGCTGACAAGCTCATCAAGCGCATCCTGTTCCTGGAAGGCCTGCCTAACCTGCAAGAGCTGGGCAAAATCCTGATCGGCGAACACACCAAGGAAATGCTTGAGTGCGACCTGAAGATCGAACACAAAGGCCTGGTTGATCTCAAAGCAGCCATTGCTCACTGCGAAGTCATCGGTGACTTTGGTAGCCGTGAAATGCTGGAAGACATCCTCGAGTCCGAGGAAGAACACATCGACTGGCTGGAAACCCAACTGGGTCTGATCGAGAAAATCGGTATCGAGAACTACCTGCAATCGCAGATGGGCGAAGACTGATCCATCTGGTCTGCCGGTAACGAAAAAGCCCCGCTTTCGAGAGAAAGCGGGGCTTTTCTTTGTCGCTACGTTGGTGCCGTATGCACACCAACCGGTAGGAGCAAACTTGTTCGCGAAGCGTCAGGTCAGCCAACACATCTGCAAACCGGTCAACCGCTTCGCCAACAAGTTGGCTCCTACAGGTAAGCGGCCAAGGTGACGCTAACGAAAAAGCCCGCCTTCTCTCGAAAGCGGGCTTTTCTTTGTCGCTACGTTGGTGCCGTATGAACACCAACCGGTAGGAGCGAACTTGTTCGCGAGGCGTCAGGTCAGCCAACACATCTGCAAACCGGTCAACCGCTTCGCCAACAAGTTGGCTCCTGCAGGTGAGCGACTCTTATCAGGCTTCGGTATTACCCGCAGCTGCCTTGGCTGCTGCGCCTTTCACCAGCTCTTGCAGCGAGCCGTCAGCCTGCATTTCCGTGATGATATCGCTACCGCCGACCAACTCACCGGCCACCCACAGTTGCGGGAACGTTGGCCAGTTGGCGTACTTTGGCAGGTTGGCGCGGATTTCAGGATTTTGCAGGATGTCGACATAAGCGAATTTTTCGCCACATGCCATCAACGCCTGGGAAGCCTTTGCCGAAAAGCCGCACTGCGGGGCATTCGGAGCACCTTTCATGTAGAGCAGAATGGTGTTGTTGGCAATCTGGTCTTTGATCGTTTCGATGATATCCATGGAGCACCTCGGCTTAACTTTTCCGACTCAGTTGTCGACACGGTGGCGCATTGTAACGGAAACCCGAGCGCTACGCTCAGCCTTACCTTACCCCGGCGATCATGCCGCAGCGACCTGAACGCTCACGCCATTGAGTACCGCATTGCCGGAAAGGCTATCAAGTTCTCGCTCATCGGTCAGGTCGTTGGCACTCTCCCCCGGCTGCTGCGCGGCAATGTCCATCTGCACACCGGGTTTGGCATGCCCCCAGCCATGAGGCAGGCTGACTACGCCCGGCATCATGTCCAGACTGGCTAAAACCTGCACCTCAATAACGCCCACCCGGGAACTCACGCGTACTTGCTGCCCGTCGCTCAAGCCACGACTGACCAAGTCATCAGGGTGCATCAACAGATGATGACGAGGCTTGCCCTTAACCAACCGATGATAGTTATGCATCCACGAATTGTTGCTGCGTACATGGCGGCGGCCGATCAGTAACAACTCACCCGCTGCCGGAGCGTCGACCCGCGCAAACCGCTTGAGGTCCGACAGGACAACATCAGGCGCGGCCTGAATACGGCCATTGGCGGTCTTCAGACGCGGGCCGAGATTGGGCTTCAACGCGCCAAGGTCCAGACCATGAGGATGCTCCCGCAAGGTGTCCAGCGAAAGCTTGTAATCCGAACCATCACCGTAAAGACCCGCACGCAGACCGCGATCAATCATCAGCGCCGGAGGCATCGTCGGCTTCAACTCTCGCCCCGCCCTTGCGGCAAAGGCTTTCGCCAGCCCGACGAAGATTTCCCAGTCGTGCAGCGCCCCCTCGGGTTTGGCCAGAATGGCCCGATTGAAGCGCGTGACGTTACGCACCGCAAACGTGTTGAACGTCGTGTCGTAGTGGTCATTTTCCAGTGCCGAGGTCGAAGGCAGAATCAGATCGGCATGGCGCGTGGTCTCGTTGATGTAAAGATCGATGCTGAGCATGAACTCCAGACCATCCAGCGCCTGATCAAGCTGGCGGCCATTGGGCGTCGATAACACCGGGTTGCCTGCGACTGTCACCAGGGCCTTGATCTGCCCCTCCCCCTCATTGAGCATTTCTTCCGCCAATGCCGCGACCGGCAGCTCACCGGCATATTCCGGCAACCCGGAAATCCTGCTTTGCCATTGATTGAAATGACCGCCGGACGTTGCGCCCACCAGATCCACCGCTGGCTCGGTACAGAGCACACCGCCCACCCGATCAAGATTGCCCGTCACCAGATTGATCAACTGCACCAGCCAATGACACACCGTGCCGAACACCTGAGTGGAAATGCCCATTCGCCCATAACACGCAGCTTTGTCAGCAGCGGCGAAGTCTCGCGCCAGCTGGCGAATCTGCCCGGCCGGTACCCCACATCGCAGACTCATGGCTTCGGCACTGAAATCAGCGATAGCGGCCCGCACCAGATCCAGCCCGTCCACTGGCAATTGGCTGTCGCGGGTGAGGCCTTCCTCGAACAACGTATTCAGCAGACCAAACAGTAAGGCTGCATCGCCACCCGGTCGCACAAAAATGTGCTGATCGGCGATTGCAGCCGTTTCAGTGCGCCGAGGATCGACCACCACGACTTTTCCACCGCGAGCCTGGATAGCCTTCAAACGTTTTTCGACATCCGGCACGGTCATGATGCTGCCATTGGACGCCAGCGGGTTCCCGCCCAGAATCAGCATGAAATCGGTGTGATCGATATCGACGATGGGCAGCAGCAAGCCGTGGCCATACATCAGGAAACTGGTCAGGTGATGGGGAAGCTGGTCGACAGAGGTCGCCGAGTAGCGATTACGGGTTTTCAGCAAACCCAGAAAGTAATTGCTATGGGTCATCAACCCGTAGTTGTGTACGCTCGGATTGCCCTGATAGACCGCTACGGCGTTCTGCCCATAACGTTGCTGGATATCCAGCAACCGCTCGGCGACCAGATCAAATGCCGCCTGCCACTCGATGGGCCGCCACTGATCGCCCACACGCTGCATGGGTTGGCGTAATCGGTCTGGGTCATTCTGAATATCTTGCAGCGCCACCGCCTTGGGACAGATGTGGCCGCGGCTGAACGAGTCCAGGGGATCGCCCTTGATCGAAGTGATCGACACCTGATTTTCAGCACTGGTGGTGGTCTCGATGCTCAAGCCACAGATGGCTTCGCAGAGATGGCAGGCACGGTGATGGAGGGTCTTGGTCATGGCCAGCCTCATATTTTTGTCAGGACGACCTGAAGCGATCGCTCAAACGAAACTATGGGGCGTGGCTTGCGACTGCGCCAGAGACGTTCGTCTCATGAATCGACAGGCATCAGGCGGGCCGATGACTAAAAACGATCAACCCCCGATAGGGGTGATTTTGCGCTGCAGCTGGATTTCGTGGACCGTTTCGATCTGCTCTTGAGCCAGATGAACGCCAGTCAACTCGCCGATCAGGCGCCAGTGTTCATCAAGCCCGGAACTGATTGTCGCCATCCGGTCGATCATGTGTCGTCCGGCAGCCCGGGTGACTTCATCGTTACTGCGCAACAGCTCGAAAGACATGGACGTCATCGAAGCTGTGAGGTGCGTAAGGGTACGAGCCGTGAGCCCGAGTAATTCCGTCAACTGTTTTTCTTTAGATTCCATTCCCCACCCCCTGATACGCGATGCGCAGTTATAACCTACGGCGATTATTTATGGAACGGGCTAACAGTGCGCCGCGTGAAGCAGATCGCATAAGCCAACGATATGACCTTCCGAAAGTAAAACTGTTGCAGAAATCGCACCAATTGCAATGTCACATCGCGGCAGTGTACAAATACCTGCCTCGGTTGCCAGAAAATGGCCAGTTGCCGCCAGCCAGAGCATTATCTGGCCCGAGAGCTCAAGCAAGTTCCGAATGCAAAAAACGCCTGTGTTGCGAATAAAAAACATTCGGACATGAGCATCTTATTGGTAAGAGGCGACATTTTTTTATACCATCGCGCCTTCCCTATTCGTCGCCCCGTGCGGCTTCCGCCGCAGGTCTCGCCCGTTTTCCCGATAAAACCCGGCTTTGAGCATCTGCGGTCTGTTGCAAAAAAGGTAGTTAATAATGAACGCCAGGCACTTTCTCTCGATGATGGATTACAAGCCAGAAGAACTCCTGCGCTTGATCCGTCGAGGCGTAGAGCTCAAAGACCTGCGAAACCGAAGCGTGCTTTTCGAACCGTTGAAAGGTCGGGTGCTGGGCATGATCTTCGAGAAATCTTCGACTCGTACCCGTGTTTCGTTTGAAGCCGGCATGATCCAGCTCGGCGGTCAGGCCATCTTTTTGTCCCCTCGTGACACCCAATTGGGCCGTGGCGAGCCGATTGCCGATTGCGCGAAAGTGCTTTCGAGCATGCTCGATGCCGTGATGATCCGTACCTTTGCCCATAGCAATCTGACCGAGTTCGCCGCCAACTCCCGCGTGCCTGTCATCAATGGCCTGTCCGATGACTTGCATCCCTGCCAGTTGCTGGCCGACATGCAGACCTTCCTTGAGCATCGCGGCTCGATCAAAGGCAAGACCGTTGCCTGGATCGGCGACGGCAACAACATGTGCAACAGCTATATAGAAGCCGCGATCCAGTTCGACTTCCAGTTGCGTGTGGCTTGCCCTGAAGGTTATGAGCCAAATCCGGAATTTCTGGCGCTGGCGGGTGATCGAGTGACGGTGCTGCGTGATCCGCGTGCGGCAGTGGCAGGCGCCCATCTGGTAAGCACCGATGTCTGGACCTCCATGGGCCAGGAAGAAGAAACCGCCAGGCGCATCGCCTTGTTCACCCCGTTCCAGGTCACCCGCGCCCTGCTCGATCTCGCTGACAAAGACGTGCTGTTCATGCATTGCCTGCCAGCGCATCGTGGCGAAGAAATCAGCGTCGACCTGCTTGACGATCCTCGCTCTGTGGCATGGGACCAGGCTGAAAATCGCCTGCATGCACAGAAGGCGCTGCTGGAGTTTCTGGTTGCGCCTGCCTGCCAGCCAGCATGAGTTCGCCACTGCTGCTGAACCTGCGCAATCTGGCCTGTGGATATCAGGAACAACGCGTGGTGCAGGATCTGAACCTGCACCTCAACGCAGGGGATATCGGCTGCTTGCTGGGTTCATCGGGCTGTGGCAAAACCACGACTTTACGCGCCATTGCCGGGTTCGAGCCGGTTCACGCCGGGGAAATTACTCTGGCTGGTGAAGTCATCTCCAGGCCAGGCTTTACCCTGCCTCCTGAGAAACGCCGGATCGGCATGGTGTTTCAGGATTACGCGCTTTTCCCGCACTTGAGCGTTGCCGAGAATGTCGCCTTTGGCATTCGCAAGCATCCACGCCTCAAGCAAGTGACCGACGAGCTATTGGAGCTGGTCAACCTGAGCGCCTTAGGCAAACGCCTGCCCCATGAATTGTCCGGCGGCCAACAGCAACGCGTTGCGCTGGCACGCGCGTTGGCGCCAGAGCCGCAACTGCTGCTGCTCGACGAGCCGTTTTCCAATCTGGACGGCGAACTTCGCCGCCGCCTCAGCCACGAGGTTCGCGACATCCTCAAGGCCCGAGGCACCAGCGCGATACTGGTCACCCACGATCAGGAAGAAGCCTTCGCTGTCAGCGATCATGTGGGTGTCTTCAAGGAAGGTCGTCTGGAACAATGGGATACGCCCTACAACCTGTACCACGAACCGCTGACGCCCTACGTCGCCAGCTTTATCGGTCAGGGGTATTTCATTCGCGGCGTCATGATTGATCCGCAATCCGTTCAGACCGAATTGGGTGTACTGCAAGGCAACCGCGCTTACTCAGGCACAAAAGGGAGCGCAGTGGACGTATTGCTGCGACCGGACGACATCGTCTTCGATGCCGATAGCACTCTTGCCGCCCGCGTCACCAGCAAAACCTTTCAGGGCGCAGCGACGCTGTACCGCCTGCAACTGCCGACCGGTAGCCAACTGGAAGCAGTCTTCCCCAGCCATGCGGATTATCAACCCGGCGAGCAGGTAGGTATTCGGGTTTCGGCCGATCATCTGGTGCTGTTCCCCGCTGCAGGTAGCGTGGCGGTGCAGCAGGCGGTTTAGCCCAGACTCACCATCAACGTCCCGCTGGCCACCAGCGTGGCATGCCCGCCGATCTTCACCCGATCCCCTTCCAGCCGACAGAACAACGCCCCGCCACGTTCAGAACACTGGTAGGCATTGAGCACATCCTTGCCCAGTCGACCGGCCCAGTACGGAATCAACACACAGTGGGTCGAGCCGGTGACCGGATCTTCGGGAATGCCAATTGCCGGAGCGAAATAGCGCGAGACGAAGTCAACGTGTTCACCCTTCGCGGTCACGATCACACCAGGCCAGGGTAACCGTGCCAGCGCCGCCATGTCAGGCGTGCATTCACGCACTGCCTGTTCGGACTCAAGCACCACCATCAACTCCGCCGAACCCAGCGCATCAACAATACTGGTGCCCAAGGCACGCTCAAGCTCAATTGTCACGCCGACCTCGTGAGGAATCATCGCCGGGAAGTCCAGCAGCAATAGCCCCTCCTCACGCGTGACGCTCAGAGCACCTGACTTGCTGAAAAAATCGAGCTGCTCCGAAGGCTCGCTGAAAATATTAAACAGCACATGAGCAGCAGCCAGCGTCGCATGCCCACACAAGGGGACTTCAGTCCTGGGCGTGAACCAGCGGATGTGCCAACCGAGCGCCTCGCGAACAACGAACGCGGTTTCCGCTAGATTGTGTTCAGCGGCAATGCGCTGCATCAACTCATCAGCCAGCCATGCATCGAGGCGATAAACCATCGCCGGATTGCCACTGAACGGACGATCACTGAAGGCGTCGACCTGATGAAACTCGAGATACATGAGTGATGCTCCAGTGCGATTGAAAGCCTTGGTTACTCTGGCCAAACAAAATGCAAACCAGTGAATTGGAATGCATTTCTGTAGGAGCTGCCGCAGGCTGCGAAGCGTTCATCCTGACACACCGCTATCGCAGCCTTCGGCAGCTCCTACAGATTCTGTGACTGCCGCGAACTTGGCGGCAGTTATTGAAATTCTTCCGTAGGTGAGTTGCGTGCAGCTACAAAGCAGAGAAATACTTTCAGCCGCGCCCCACCGGCGCAAACATCGCGCCGGTATGTTCAGCAAGTGCCTTCGGCGCCAGTTCTACTTCAAGACCGCGCCTCCCGGCACTGACGTAAATCGTCGCGAACTGCTCAGCGCTTTGATCAATAAAAGTACGCAACCGCTTCTTCTGACCCAGCGGGCTGATACCGCCCAAGAGATAGCCGGTGGAGCGCTGCGCAGCAGCCGGGTCAGCCATTTCGGTTTTCTTGGCCTTCGCAGCGGTTGCCAACGCCTTGAGGTCCAGGGTGCCAACAACCGGCACCACAGCGACCAGCAATTCACCTTTTTCGGTACTGGCCAGCAGCGTCTTGAATACCTGCGCCGGTTCGAGGCCCAACTTTTCCGCCGCCTCAAGGCCATAAGAGGCAGCTTTGGGGTCATGTTCGTAACTGTATATTCGGTGTTCAGCACGAACTTTTTTCAACAGATCCAGTGCAGGTGTCATACAGCGCTCCAGGCCAAGGCGACCAATCCAGATCAATTATTCTAGGCGATCAAACGTCTGTACACCCCGCGATTACTGGGCAGGAGGTGAAATGCTCAAAAAATTCAAAGAAGGTGTACACAACCCCGATCAATGCGCGTAAAAAGCCCTGCGCCTGACAGTGCCCACAGGTTCGGTTCCACCCTAAACCACATTCGTTCCTGTTTATTTTTTTTCGTTTGCGAATATTCACTGGAACTTTAGTTCCATTTAAGGTCGAATCCAGAGGTCGAGGATGGGGTTTCCTCGAGCTCGTTAAAAGACGCGCACTGGTGGATTTTCACACAGAGCCGCACAAGAACAAAAAAGAGGTTTTCATGACAAATGCACTGCAAGAACCAACGCTGAAAGGTCAATGCGTGGCCGAATTCATGGGCACTGCCCTGATGATTTTTTTCGGTACCGGCTGTGTCGCAGCGCTCAAGGTTGCGGGTGCCACGTTCGGGCTTTGGGAAATCAGCATTATCTGGGGCCTGGCAGTTGCCATGGCTATCTATCTGAGCGCAGGTGTTTCCGGCGCGCACCTCAATCCGGCCGTCAGCATCGCGCTGAGTATTTTTGCCGGTTTTGAAAAACGAAAACTGCCATTCTATATAGCCGCGCAAATTGCAGGAGCCTTCTGCGGTGCCGGTCTGGTTTATCTGCTGTACACCAGCCTGTTCTTCGAATTCGAACAAACGCATCAGATGATTCGTGGTTCAGTTGCCAGCCTTGAACTCGCCTCAGCATTTTCCACTTACCCTAACCCGGCCATTTCCGTAGGTCAGGCTGCACTGGTGGAATGTGTAATCACGGCGATTCTGATGTGCGTCATCATGTCCCTGACTGACGACAACAACGGCCTGCCCCGCGGCGCACTCGCGCCTCTGCTGATCGGTTTGCTGGTTGCTCTGATTGGCGCCTCGACTGCTCCACTCACTGGCTTCGCGATGAATCCGGCCCGGGATTTTGGTCCTAAACTGATGACATTCCTCGCGGGCTGGGATGAAGTCGCGTTTACCGGTGGCCGTGACATACCGTATTTTCTGATTCCGATTTTCGCGCCGATTCTTGGTGCGTGCCTCGGTGCCGCTGGCTATCGTGCGCTGATTGCGCGCCATCTGCCACGCGCCGTTCCTGCTGTAGAGACTGTGGCTGTAAAAGACGCTGACGTTGTTCCAGGCAAAGCCCAGATTTCATCTTGAATCTCGCGCGTCTGCTTTTAACTTCACCCATTAGCACAAGGCAATCGACATGACTGACTCCCAGAACAAGAACTACATCATTGCCCTCGATCAGGGTACGACCAGCTCTCGTGCAATCATTTTTGACCGCGACGCCAATGTCGTCAGCACCGCGCAAAGCGAATTCGTTCAGCACTACCCTCAAGCGGGTTGGGTTGAACATGATCCTATGGAGATCTTCGCCACTCAAACCGCGTGCATGACCAAAGCACTGGCTCAGGCTGATCTGCACCACAATCAGATTGCCGCCATCGGTATCACCAACCAGCGTGAAACCACGGTTATCTGGGAAAAGGAAACCGGTCGCCCTATTTATAACGCCATCGTCTGGCAGTGCCGCCGCAGTACCGAAATCTGCCAGCAGCTCAAGCGCGACGGCATGGAAGAGTACATCAAGGACACCACTGGCCTGGTGATCGACCCGTACTTCTCGGGCACCAAGGTCAAGTGGATCCTCGACCACGTTGAAGGCAGCCGCGAACGCGCCCGCAAAGGCGAGCTGATGTTCGGCACCATCGATAGCTGGCTGATCTGGAAATTCACTGGCGGCAAAGTGCACGTCACCGACTACACCAACGCATCGCGCACCATGCTGTTCAACATCCATACCCTGGAATGGGATCAGCGCATGCTCGACGTGCTGGATATCCCGCGTGAGATGCTCCCGGAAGTGAAAAGCTCGTCCGAAGTTTACGGCCAGAGCAAAAGCGGTATTCCGATTGCCGGTATCGCGGGTGACCAGCAGGCTGCGCTGTTCGGCCAGATGTGCGTCGAGCCAGGCCAGGCCAAAAACACTTATGGCACTGGCTGCTTCCTGCTGATGAACACCGGCAAGAAAGCCGTGAAGTCCGCCCACGGCATGCTGACCACCATCGGTTGCGGTCCGCGTGGCGAAGTGGCTTATGCTCTGGAGGGCGCTGTGTTCAACGGCGGTTCGACGGTGCAATGGCTGCGTGACGAGCTGAAAATCATCACCGATGCCGTGGATACCGAGTACTTCGCAGGCAAGGTCAAGGACAGCAACGGCGTTTATCTGGTGCCGGCATTTACCGGTCTGGGTGCTCCGTACTGGGACCCGTATGCCCGTGGTGCATTGTTCGGCCTGACACGCGGTGTAAAAGTCGATCACATCATCCGCGCAGCGCTGGAGTCCATCGCCTACCAGACCCGCGACGTTCTGGACGCCATGCAGCAAGACTCGGGCGAACGCCTGAAATCCCTGCGGGTTGACGGTGGCGCAGTGGCCAACAACTTCCTCATGCAGTTCCAGGCCGACATTCTCGGCACTACGGTCGAGCGCCCGAAAATGCGCGAAACCACTGCACTGGGTGCCGCCTATCTGGCCGGTCTGGCCATTGGTTTCTGGAGCAGCCTGGACGAACTGAAGAACAAGGCGGTTATCGAGCGCGAATTCGAGCCGCAATGTGCCGAAGAAGAGAAGGAAAAGCTCTACGCCGGTTGGCAGAAGGCCGTAGCCCGCACCCGCGACTGGGAACCGCACGACAACAACGACTAACGGTTACGCTTGCGACGGAGTGGCAGGATCATAGCTTTCGAGTTTCCGGCTGACAGGCAGTACATGCCTGCGGCATCATGGACGCCATTTGGCAGCCTGAAGGACACTCAACAAAAATGAACCTGCCTCCCCGTCAACAGCAAATCCTCGAGCTGGTCCGTGAACGCGGCTATGTCAGCATCGAGGAAATGGCCACGCTATTCGTTGTAACCCCTCAGACTATCCGCCGCGATATCAATCAGCTTGCGGAATCGAACCTGTTGCGCCGCTACCACGGTGGCGCAGCTTATGACTCGAGCATTGAAAACACCGCTTACGCCATGCGTGCGGATCAGATGCGCGACGAGAAACAACGCATCGGCGAAGCCATTGCCGCGCAAATTCCCGATCACGCGTCGATATTCATCAACATCGGTACGACCACCGAGTCGATCGCCCGCGCCCTGCTCAATCACAACAACCTGAAAATCATCACCAACAATCTGCACGTCGCCTCGATGCTCAGCGCCAAAGAGGATTTCGATGTCCTGCTGGCGGGCGGCAACGTGCGTCGTGACGGCGGTGTGATGGGTCAGGCAAGCGTGGACTTCATCAACCAGTTCAAAGTCGATTTCGCGCTGGTGGGCATCAGCGGGATTGATGAAGACGGCAGTCTGCTGGATTTCGATTATCAGGAAGTACGCGTCTCCCAGGCGATCATTGCCAACGCCCGGCAAGTCATTCTGGCTGCCGATTCCAGCAAGTTCGGCCGCAACGCCATGGTTCGTTTGGGACCGATCACCCTGATCGACTGCCTGGTAACTGACCAGGCCCCGGCTCCCGCACTGGTGCAGTTGCTGGCGCAGAACAAGATTCGGCTGGAAGTGGTTTAGTTATCTACCCGCTGGCGATCGATACCTGTGGGAGATTCTATGTTGGACTGCAAACACAAATCTGTGGGAGCGAATTCATTCGCGAAGAGGCCCATCCATCCGATAGACATTTGTCGGCAGGAATGCAGCATTTGCGAATGAATTCGCTCCCACGGGACCTACGCTCACCTTCCATGTTCACTTTTGTTCCTTTCTCACTTCCCGATCAGTATTTTCAATGATAACTGACTGGAAGCCCCTGCGTTATTGAGCTATGATTTTCGGAAATGAACATTAATGTTCGATTTCGTTATCCGAACAATAAACTCAGGAGGCCACCGATGCCCCATTCCAACCTGTCTACGCCGCCACTTTCCGAGGTCTATGACATCGCCGTCATCGGTGGTGGGATCAATGGTGTCGGGATCGCAGCGGATGCCTCCGGTCGCGGTCTGTCAGTTTTTCTGTGTGAAAAAGACGACCTGGCCAGCCATACCTCTTCTGCCAGCAGCAAATTGATCCACGGTGGCCTGCGCTACTTGGAACATTACGAATTCCGACTGGTGCGTGAAGCATTGGCAGAACGTGAAGTGCTGTTGGCCAAGGCACCACACATCGTCAAGCCGATGCGCTTTGTGCTGCCACACCGCCCACACTTGCGCCCTGCGTGGATGATTCGCGCCGGTCTGTTCCTTTATGACCACCTGGGCAAGCGCGAGAAGCTGCCGGGTTCGCGCAGCTTGCGTTTCGGCAGCGACAGCCCGCTGAAATCGAACATCACTCATGGTTTCGAATATTCGGATTGCTGGGTCGACGACGCCCGTCTCGTAGTGCTCAACGCCATGGCCGCCCGTGAACAAGGCGCGCACATTCACACCCAGACGCGTTGCCTGAATGCCCGCCGTACCAACGGCCTGTGGCACCTGCACATGGAGCGCGCCGATGGCACGCTGTTTTCGATCCGTGCCAAGGCGCTGGTCAATGCTGCCGGCCCATGGGTTGCCAAGTTCATTCGTGACGACCTGAAGCTGGATTCGCCGTACGGCATCCGCCTGATTCAGGGCAGTCACCTGATCGTGCCGAAACTGTATGAGGGCGAAAACGCGTTCATCCTTCAGAACGAAGACCAGCGCATCGTGTTCGCAATTCCTTACATGGAGCGCTTCACCATCGTCGGCACCACGGATCGCGAGTACCAAGGCGACCCGAACAAGGTCGAGATCACCGACGGCGAGATGGACTACATGCTTAAAGTGGCCAACGACCACTTCAAGAAGCAACTGAGCCGCGATGACGTTCTCAGCACATGGTCCGGCGTTCGTCCGCTGTGCAACGACGAGTCTGACAACCCTTCAGCCATCACCCGCGACTACACCCTGTCGCTGTCAGGTGGTGCTGATGAAGCACCAATCCTGTCGGTGTTCGGCGGCAAGCTGACCACCTATCGCAAGCTGGCAGAGTCGGCGATGGCGCAACTGGCTCCGTTCTTCAAGCAGATGAAGCCAAGCTGGACAGCCAAATCCAGTCTTCCCGGTGGCGAAGACATGACCACTCCGGCGGAGCTGGCCAACCAGTTGGTCAGCCGTTTTGGCTGGCTACCAGGCGAAATCGCGCAACGCTGGTCTCGCACTTACGGGAGCCGCACCTGGCGCCTGCTGGAAGGCGTACAGAGCATTGCCGATCTGGGCGATCACTTGGGCGCGGGCTTGTACACCCGGGAAGTCGACTACCTGTGCAGCACCGAATGGGCAACGACTGCTGATGACATTCTGTGGCGCCGCAGCAAACTCGGCCTGTTCATGACCGCTGAGGAGCGCGAAGGCGTTCAGCAGTATCTGGACACTGTGGCGCGTAACAAAGGTGCTTTTGCAGCGGCTTTGATAGGTGCTGCCGCTGCTCCTTTGCTTGTCACTGACACAGCGCTCGTGCACAGCAAATAAAGGCCTCAGTGGGAGCGAATTCATTCGCGAATGCGGTGTGTCAGACCCGGATGTTTTGTGGACTGCCCCCTTCGCGAATGAATTCGCTCCCACGGGTTCTGCATTTCTACCGCCATTGCCCCATTCGGATTTCCGAACACCTCTCCCCCATTAGTTCGGCATCCCGGACGCCGGCCTCTCCCCCGCCTGGATCACACCCGGATTTATCCTCTTATAAATCAGCCAGTTAACCTCTATAAACCAGCTTGGCACGCCTCCTGCTCTGTAATAAGCAGTCGATTGCTTCGACCGTAGCCTGTCTTCTGTCGGCCGCCGTTGAAGCATGGACCGAAGAGGCGGCCGCCAGGTAGCAGGCCCCATAAAAAAAATAATTCGAGGTATAACCGATGCGCATCGTTCCCCATCTTCTGGGCGCAGCAATCGCTGCTGCTCTGATCAGCTCTCCAGTTTCTGCCGCCGAATTGACCGGCACCCTGAAGAAAATCAAAGAGTCCGGCACCATCACCCTCGGTCACCGCGACGCTTCGATCCCTTTCTCCTACATCGCTGATGCTTCCGGCGTGCCGGTGGGTTACTCCCACGACATCCAGCTGAAAATCGTTGAAGCCATCAAGAAAGACCTGGACATGCCGGACCTTAAGGTCAAGTACAACCTGGTCACTTCGCAAACGCGTATCCCGCTGGTGCAGAACGGCACCGTCGACGTTGAATGTGGTTCGACCACCAACAACGTTGAGCGCCAGCAACAGGTCGACTTCTCGGTCGGCATCTTCGAAATCGGTACCCGTCTGTTGTCCAAAGCAACTTCGGAATACAAGGATTTCGATAACCTGAAAGGCAAGAACGTCGTGACCACCGCGGGCACCACGTCCGAGCGCATCCTCAAGTCCATGAACGCTGACAAGCAAATGGGCATGAACGTGATCTCGGCCAAAGACCACGGCGAATCCTTCCAGATGCTGGAATCGGGTCGTGCAGTGGCATTCATGATGGACGACGCCTTGCTGGCCGGTGAAATGGCCAAGGCCAAGAAGCCGACTGACTGGGCTGTAACCGGTACCCCTCAGTCGTACGAAATCTACGGCTGCATGGTGCGTAAAGGCGATGAGCCGTTCAAGAAAGCCGTCGATGACGCCATCGTTGCGACCTACAAATCGGGCGAGATCAACAAGATCTACGAAAAGTGGTTCCAGGCTCCAATCCCGCCAAAAGGCCTGAACCTGAACTTCCCGATGAGCGACGAGCTGAAAAAACTGATCGCCGAACCGACCGACAAAGCGGCAGACGACAAAAAGGCCTAAGCGCCGATTACCCACTCGTCAATAAAACAGCCTGAGACCGCACCGTGCGGTTTCAGGATGCCGTGCATGCATCTGGATCGATCAGAGGGGAGACCCTGATGAATTACAACTGGGACTGGAGCGTTTTCTTCAGGTCCACTGGCGTCGGCAGCGAAACCTATCTGGACTGGTACATCTCAGGTCTGGGCTGGACTATCGCTATCGCTGTCGTTGCCTGGATCATCGCCTTGCTGCTGGGCTCCGTGCTCGGTGTCATGCGTACCGTACCGAACCGTATAGTTGCTGGTATTGCCACGGTCTACGTGGAAATCTTCCGTAATGTGCCGCTGCTGGTGCAGCTGTTCATCTGGTACTTCCTGGTGCCGGATCTGCTGCCCGAAGGCATGCAGGAGTGGTACAAGCAAGACCTGAACCCGACGACTTCCGCGTTCCTCAGCGTGATCGTCTGCCTGGGTCTGTTTACTGCTGCACGGGTGTGTGAACAAGTGCGCACCGGTATCGAAGCGTTGCCTCGCGGCCAGGAATCTGCTGCTCGCGCCATGGGCTTCAGACTGCCGCAGATCTACTGGAACGTGCTGCTGCCACAGGCTTACCGGATCATCATTCCACCGCTCACCTCCGAATTCCTCAACGTGTTCAAGAACTCGTCGGTGGCGTCGTTGATCGGCCTGATGGAATTGCTCGCGCAGACTAAACAGACCGCCGAGTTCTCCGCCAACCTGTTCGAAGCTTTCACCCTGGCGACACTGATCTACTTCACCCTGAACATGAGCCTGATGTTGCTGATGCGCCTGGTCGAGAAGAAAGTCGCTGTGCCCGGACTGATCTCCCTGGGGGGCAAATAATGGATATGGACTTCTCTGGAGTCGTTCAGGCCATTCCCGGCATGTGGAACGGCATGGTCATGACCCTGCAACTGATGGTCATGGGCATCATCGGCGGTCTGGTGCTGGGCACCCTTCTGGCTTTGATGCGCTTGTCGTCGAGCAAGCTGCTGGCCAACGTGGCCGGTGCTTACGTCAACTATTTCCGCTCCATTCCGCTGCTGCTGGTCATCACCTGGTTCTATCTGGCGGTGCCGTTCGTGCTGCGCTGGATCACCGGCGAAGACACGCCCATCGGTGCGTTCACCTCCTGCGTCATCGCATTCATGATGTTCGAGGCGGCCTACTTCTGCGAAATCGTTCGTGCCGGTGTGCAGTCGATTTCCAAGGGCCAGATGGGCGCAGCGCAAGCGCTGGGCATGACCTACGGGCAGATGATGCGGTTGATCATCCTGCCTCAGGCCTTTCGCAAGATGACCCCGCTGTTGCTCCAGCAAAGCATCATCCTGTTTCAGGACACCTCGCTGGTTTACACCGTAGGCCTGGTGGACTTCCTCAACGCCTCGCGGGCCAGTGGCGACATCATTGGCCGCGCCAATGAGTTCCTGATCATCGCCGGTCTGGTGTACTTCACGATCAGCTTTGCCGCCTCGTTGCTGGTGAAGCGTCTGCAAAAAAGGTTCGCCGTATGATTTCCATCAAAAACGTTAACAAGTGGTATGGCGACTTCCAGGTGCTGACTGATTGCAGCACCGAGGTCAAAAAAGGCGAAGTGGTCGTGGTCTGCGGCCCGTCGGGCTCCGGCAAATCGACTCTGATCAAATGCGTGAACGCCCTGGAACCGTTCCAGAAAGGCGACATCACCGTGGACGGTACTTCGATTGCCAACCCTAAAACCAACCTGCCGCAATTGCGCTCCCGGGTTGGCATGGTGTTCCAGCATTTCGAACTGTTCCCACACCTGAGCATCGTTGAAAACCTGACCATTGCGCAGATCAAAGTGCTGGGGCGCAGCAAGGAAGAAGCGACTGAAAAAGGCCTGAAGCTGCTGGATCGTGTAGGTCTGTCGGCCCACGCCAACAAGCATCCGGGCCAATTGTCCGGCGGTCAGCAACAGCGTGTAGCGATTGCCCGGGCACTGGCCATGGACCCGATCGTCATGCTGTTCGACGAACCGACCTCGGCGCTCGATCCGGAAATGGTCAACGAAGTGCTCGACGTAATGGTGCAGCTGGCTCAGGAAGGCATGACCATGATGTGCGTGACCCACGAAATGGGCTTCGCCCGTAAAGTGGCCAACCGCGTGATCTTCATGGATCAGGGACAAATCGTTGAAGACTGTGAGAAAGAAGAGTTTTTCGGTGATGTCAGCGCCCGTTCCGAACGTGCGCAGCAGTTCCTCGCTAAAATTCTTCAGCATTAAGTGAGACTCGACAGCGGCTCGGCGCTTTGAAGCGTCGGGCCGCTGTTCGGCTCAGGACGACTGTGATGAAATGCGACCCCAATCTTTATCGCGCCGCGCCGCCATCACTTGCCGTGAAACCCCGTCTGATTCGCCACCTGTTTCTGCCGCCATTGATCATCGTGCTGATGTTCGGCCTGGGCTACGTCGCCTATTTGATCAGCGAACACTACGGCATCAAAACCCTCAGCGAGAGCGGCGAACGTCAGCTTGAGCTGCACGCCCGCACCCTCGAAAGTGAAATCAACAAATACACTTATTTGCCCAGCGTGCTGGAGCTGGAGTCCAGCGTCTCAGCCCTGCTCAACGACCCTACTCCCGAGCTGCGCAGCGAGGTCAACGATTACCTTGAAGGCCTGAATCGCCGCAGCCGTAGCCGGGCAATTTACGTACTCGATACCTCCGGCCGGGTACTTGCCACCAGCAACTGGCGCGATGCCGACAGTTATCTGGGTGAAGACCTGTCATTCCGGGCTTATTTTCAGGATGCGGTGCGGGGTTTGCCGGGACGCTTCTACGGCATCGGCAGTACCACCGGTGAGCCCGGTTATTACCTGGCGCACGGTCTGGAAGAGAAAGGCAAGATCGTCGGCGTCGCGGTGATCAAAGTGCAACTCGAAGCCCTGGAGCAGCGCTGGCAACGTGCACGACTGGAAGCCTTCGTCAGCGATGAGAACGGCATCATTATTCTTTCCAGCGACCCGGCCCGACGTCTGAAATCAGTACGCCCACTCACGCCGGAAATCAAAGAACGTCTGGCACGCAGCCTGCAATATTACTGGTGGCCGCTCAACGAGCTGGTGCCGCTGGAGCGCGAGTTGCTTTCGGAGGGTGTGGAGAAGCTGACCTTCCCGGCCAATGTCAGCGTCGATCTTGAACACAAACAGGTCAGCTATCTGGCCCAGACACGCCAGTTGAGCGACACGCCCTGGCACCTGACACTCTTGACCCCACTCGAAGACCTGCGCCGTGAAGCTGGCAGTCAGGGCATGCTGGTCGCAGTGGCCTGCGCATTAGTCGCGTTTCTGCTAATCGCCTGGAATGAACGGCGCAAAGTGCTTTCAACCCGCCTCGCCGCACGTGAAGCCCTGCAAGCGGCCAATGACGAGCTGGAGCGCAAGATCGCCGAGCGCACCGAGCACTTGCGTGCCAGTAACGAACGCCTCAAGGGTCAGATCCGCGAACGTCGGCAAGCTGAAGACACCTTGCGCAAGGCACAGGACGAACTGGTTCAGGCGGGCAAACTGGCGGCTATCGGGCAGATGTCCACCAGCATTGCCCACGAACTGAATCAACCGCTGGCTGCACTGCGTACCTTGTCCGGCAACACCGTGCGCTTCCTCGAACGGGGCGCGCTGGATACCGCCAGCACCAACTTGCGCACCATCAACGATCTGGTCGACCGCATGGGCCGTATCACCGCCAGCCTGCGCGCGTTCGCCCGCCGTGGAGATGACAAGGGTCAGGCCAGACTCAGCAAAGCCGTCGATGCTGCACTGCAGTTGTTGACCCCACGCCTGGAAAATTTTTCCCTTGAACTGCACCAGCGCTATGCCGACGCCGAACTAATGATTGATCAGACTCGCCTCGAGCAGATTCTGGTCAACCTGATTGGCAACGCTCTGGACGCCATGCACGCTCAGCCCCTGCCGGAAATCTGGCTTGAAGGCTCGGTGATCGAAGGCCGTTACTGCTTGCGGGTTCGAGACAACGGCCACGGCATAGACGACGAAACCCGCAAGCATCTGTTTGAACCGTTCTTCACCACCAAACCCGGCGAGCAAGGTCTGGGACTGGGCCTCACCCTCTCCGCCAGCCTCGCAGCAGCAACCGGTGGTAGCCTGAGCGCTGAACAGCCGGAGAGTGGCGGTACCGAGTTTGTGTTGTGGTTGCCGGTGGTGAAAGGGCCATGACGATCTGTAGGAGCGCGCTTGCCCGCGATGGGGCCCTTTACTCGACATCCGTATCGGCTGACCTGACGCTATCGCGGGCAAGCGCGCTCCTACCGCGTAGCCCCTGCCGTTTCTTATGCCCGCATTCCGATGAGCCCCCAAAATGACCACTGACCTGACCGTACTCATCGTCGAAGACGACCCTCACGTCTTGCTCGGCTGCCAGCAGGCGCTGACGCTGGAGGACATTCCCAGCGAAGGCGTGGGCAGTGCCGAAGAAGCATTGGCGCGGATCGGCGATAACTTTGCCGGAATCGTGATCAGTGATATTCGTCTGCCAGGCATTGATGGTCTGGAGTTGCTCAGCCGTCTCAAGGCGCGTGACCGCAGCCTGCCGGTGGTGTTGATCACCGGTCATGGCGATATATCCATGGCAGTCAACGCCATGCGCGACGGCGCTTACGATTTCATGGAGAAACCCTTCTCCCCTGAACGTCTGGTGGAGGTGACCCGCCGCGCCCTTGAGCAGCGAGGTCTGGCGCGGGAAGTCTGGTCATTGCGCAAGCAACTGGCCGAACGCGACTCCCTTGAAGGCAAGATCATCGGCCGCTCCCCCGCCATGCAGAACTTGCGCGCGCTGATTGCCAACGTTGCCGACACTTCAGCCAATGTGCTGATCGAAGGTGAAACCGGTACCGGTAAAGAGCTGGTTGCCCGCTGCCTGCATGATTTCAGTCGTCGTCATCAGCACCAGTTCGTCGCGCTCAACTGCGGTGGCCTTCCGGAGACCCTGTTCGAAACCGAAATCTTCGGCCATGAATCCAACGCCTTCACGGGCGCGGGCAAGCGACGCATCGGCAAGATCGAACACGCGCATAACGGCACGCTGTTTCTCGATGAAGTGGAAAGCATGCCCATCAGCCTGCAGATCAAACTGCTGCGGGTTTTGCAGGAGCGAACGCTGGAACGCCTCGGCTCCAATCAGAGTGTCGAAGTGGATTGCCGGGTGATTGCCGCGACCAAGTCAGACCTCGATGAGCAAAGCAAAGCCGGACAGTTCCGCAGCGACCTGTACTACCGGCTGAACGTGGTCACGCTTGAACTGCCGCCGTTGCGGGAGCGTCGTGAAGACATCCTGCAACTGTTCGAACACTTCCTTCAGTTGTCCGCGTTGCGTTTTGATCGCGAGCCTCCAGAACTGGACCCGAACACGTTATCGAGCCTGATGAGCCACGACTGGCCCGGTAACGTAAGGGAGTTGCGTAACGTCGCCGAACGTTATGCCCTGGGCTTGCCCGCTTTCAAGAAACCCAACGCCAACCCGGAAGAACCTCAAAGTCTGGGCTTCGCCGAAGCCGTGGAAGCCTTCGAGAAAAACCTGCTCAGCGAAGCCCTGCAACGCAGCGGCGGCAACCTGAGCCAGGCCAGCCAGGAGCTGGGCATGGCCAAGACCACGCTGTTTGATAAGGTCAAAAAGTATGGGCTTGGATAATCACCCCGGACCTGTAGGAGCCAACTTGTTGGCGAAGCGAAATTGCTGATCACGCAGGTCTGACGCCTCGCCAACAAGTTGGCTCCTACAGTTCATGTGTATTTCAATTTTAGAAAGGGGATTCTGTGGATCTAGTGTTCAAAGCCCTGATCGGCGCAGCCGTCGTGGTCATTCTCGCCGCACTGGCCAAGACCAGAAACTACTACATCGCAGGCCTGGTGCCGCTGTTCCCGACTTTCGCCTTGATCGCTCATTACATCGTTGGCAAAGGTCGTTCTCTGGACGACCTCAAGACCACCATCCTGTTTGGCATGTGGTCGATCATTCCCTACTTTGTCTATCTGGCGGCCCTGTACCTGCTGGTGGACCGCTGGCGGCTGGAGGTGTCACTCGCATTGGCCGCCGTTGCCTGGCTGGTGGCGGCGACGTTGCTGGTGACGTTGTGGGTGAGATTTCATGGTTGAAGGACAAAAACGTCCTATGGCCCCGGCGCCCTGTGGGAGCGAATTCATTCGCGAAAGCGGTTTCCCAAACGACAGACATGGGTCGACTGTACCGGCCTCTTCGCGAATAAATTCGCTCCTACCGGGATCGCGCGACCAACTCCTCTACTTCCCGCGTATCCGGCGATGTCGCCGGGCCCCAACGGGTCACGGCAATTGCCGCCGCAGCGTTGGCCCGCAAGGCCGCCTGTTCCCATGAAAGCCCCACCGCAAGGTTAGCCAGCAGCACGCCCGCATGGGCATCACCCGCGCCATTGGTATCGATGGCTGTGACCGGAAAGCCGCCCACATGCCGCGTCTGTCGATGCTGACGAACCCAGCACCCTTTCGGTCCGTCGCGGACCACGATCAAGGCATCATCCGGCAGCAACTCATCCAGCCGGTCAAGCGCCTGGGCAATGTCTTCACACTGAGTAAAACGCAACGCCTCTTCGCAATTGCTGCTCCACAGATCAAGCCGAGGCAGCAACGCACTGACCTGCGGCGCATCGGGCGAATGCACCAGCGGCCCCGGGTCGAACGCCACGGTCACACTGGTCGGCAACGACCCCAGCCAATCCAGGAGGCTCTGCACTTTGCCTTCGTGCAACAGGCTGTAGCCACTGACGTAAACATAGTCGTCAGCTTGCACCGTCACGCTATTCAAATCCTGTGCCGACAAACCGCCTTCGGCCCCCACGTAAGAAATGAACGAGCGCTCCGCTGACGGTTCGATCAGTGCCACGGACAGCCCGGTGTCCTGTTCCTCGCTGCACGCAGCGCTGAACTGAATACCTTCGGCGGTCATGGCCTGACGCGCCAGATCACCGAACTGACCTTTGCCATGGCGACCCAGATAGACCACCGGCATGCCGTTGCGCCGGGCCGCAGCCATGACATTGAAACCGCCACCCGCTTCAAACCGGGCGGAACTGGCCAGCACATCGCCGCCAGAAGCTGGCAGCTTGTCCAGCGCCATGACCAGGTCGACAACGACCTGGCCGGTGTGCAGCAATCTAGCGGGCATGTTGGGCCTCTTCGGAAAACGCTCGGCGATCACGGGCACCGCCCAGAATCCCATAGACACCACCCGCCACCAGGAAGGTCACGATCCAGCCCAGGCCGTTATGACCCAACCAGGAGTCGGACAGGAAACCGGTGAACAACACGTTGTCAGCGGTAGTGGCGACGGTGGTAAAGCTGAAGCCCAGCACGATCGCCGATGCCCAGGCTCCCAGTGCACGCCACTCCACGCCGCCGCTGTACCAGTAAGCACTGCTCGGCGATACGTCCATCAGGTCTTTACCCGAGTAAACCTGGCGATGAATGAGGTCGACAATAAAGATCCCGACCCACGCCGTAGTCGGCACTGCCAGCAGCGAAATGAAGGTAATGAACGGGCCGTAGAAGCTCTCGGCGATGAGCATGAAATAGATCGAGCCGATGAAAATCGCGACGATATCGACGATCACAGCGTGAACCCGTTTGACCTTCAAACCCAGGGTCAAGGTGGTCAAACCGGCCGAGTAAACGGAGAGGTTATTCGACAGCAGCAAGCCACCAAACGCAGTAATCAGGTACGGCACAGCCATCCAGTTCGGCAACAGTTCGCGGATCGCGATGATCGGGTCGGTGGCCGAGGCCAGATGATCATTGCCCACCGACAACAACCCACCAAGGGTAATCAGCAACACCAGCGGAATCCCCGCACCAAATGCCGCCGAGGCCACCAGCCGCGTGGCTTTGACGCTGCGATGCTGATAGCGGGACATGTCCGCACCGGCGTTGGCCCAACCGATGCCGGTGCCTGCCGCCATGATGCCCACGCCAATGATCATTGCGCTCAGTGGTGCAGGCGCCGCGCTGAACACAGCATTCCAGTCGATATGGGCAATCAGGAAGCCGCCAACCACCACGTTCAGCGCGCCAAAGATGTAAGTCGCCCACTTCTGGATAACCAGCAACGTGGCGTGGCCCAAGCCGGAAACGCACAGCGTCATCAGCACGAAAATAGCGATGAACACCAAGGTCAGGGCCGGCGTGTTTTTCGCTTCAACCGGAGTGCCGAACAGGATCGCGGACAGCGACAGCAGCACGAAAGCTGCCGTCGTGGTGTTGACCGTTTCCCAGCCCAGGCGCGACATCAGCGAAACGATGGTCGGACCAATATTGCCGCGCACACCGAAGATGGCGCGGGACAACGTCAGGCTCGGCGCACGTCCACGGCGACCGGCGATGGAGATCACCCCGACTACCGCAAACGATCCCGCCGCACCGAGAATCGCCACAATGATTGCCTGCCAGATCGACAACCCCCGGAACGCCACCAACGTCGCACCCAAAGGCAAACCGAGGATGCTGATGTTGGCGGCAAACCACACCCAGAACAGCTGCAACGGATGGCCATTGCATTCGCTTTCCGGGACCGGCTCAATGCCGCGGGTTTCCAGTTGTCCTGCGCTTTGTGTGCTGCTTGATGAAGTCATGAGCCTAGCTCCAGTGCCGATTATTTTGGTTGTGGGCAGTGCGGAATCAGTAACACGTCCGTGTCATGTGTGGCTGTCGGGACAGCCGGATGCCTGGCGCCACAACGGTTGCCCGCGCGGCGTCAACATTCTTCACATCAGCAAACTCAGGCTGAACGCAAGGCCAGCAGTCCCTCGACCAGAGCCGTCAGCTCCAGCCCGTTAACGCGTTTGACCTGATCAATCAGCACCGGTGGCCAGGCTCGCAAACCCTGACTGGCACCCAGAATTGCGCCGAGAATCGCCGCGATGGTGTCGGTGTCGCCGCCGAGGCTGGCTGCCATGCACAGCGCTTCAAATGCCGACAAACGATCCACTGCGACTTGCTGCGCCAGAGCGAAGGCTGCGACCACCGATTCCTGTGACGCCACCGAGGTGCCGATCACGTCGTAGAGCAAATCCGGCAGTGCCTCGTTATCGCAATCGGCGCACAACTGTTGCGCCCATTCGATACGTGCCCCGACGCGCCCGCCCGCGACCCAATGACCGTGCTGCTCGCCCAGTTTGGCGGCGACGATGCCGAGCTTCAGCGCATCGCTCAGGCTCGCACCGTTGATCCCGGCGGAAACGGCACCGGCCACTGCAGCAGCACTGGAAATCCCAAGGGTGGTGTTATGGGTGACCTGACAGGCCTGGACTACCGAAGCAATAAACCGCTGCGGGTCGGCAATGTTGGCGGCAATGCCCACCGGGGTGATACGCATCGCGGCACCGTTGGTGGTGCCAAACCGGCCTGACTCTTCAGGGCTGTGACCCGCAAGAATCATTTCGATGGCGCGCTTGGTGGAAGGGCCCAGCAGATCCTGTGACCCCTTGGCCTGCATCACCGCTTCCCAGTCGATCAGGCTTTGAGCCAGATCAGAAGGGTTGATGCGCCCGGCCCCAGCCACCAGCAATTCGCCGACCAATACAGCCTGCTCGGTGTCATCGGTGATTGACCCTGCGGGCATATTCGGCGCAATGGGTTGATCAGCATCGGCGGCCATCAAGGTCAGGATTCGACCGAAACGCGCCTCGATCTGAGCACGACTCAACGATTGGGTCGGCATGCCCAGGGCATCGCCCAAGGCCAGCCCGTAGAACGCCCCCAAGGCGCGATCGGTTGTGTCGACAAGGCTCATGACTGACCTCCGAACGCCAGATGCATCCTGAAATGCACCGGGTCCAGCAGGCTCTCCACGTGCTCCATGAAGCGCTCTTGTCGATCGTAAGTTGTACGGATGGCCTTGAGGAAAACGCTGCCCGGCTTGCGCATCATTAACATCGCATCGTCGGAGCTCAGCGGCTCGGCGCCGATCCATTGATCACCACGATCACCGACGAAGCCGTGAGCCGCCAGCGTGATGGTCAGGGAGTCCTCGATCAAGCCGGTGTCGGGCAGGTTTTCCAGCCCTTCGATAGCCGGGACCAACGCCCGTTCAAGGGAAACCACGCTGCCATCGGCAGCGCTGCGCCGACGGTCAATGGCGATGAAGTGGACGGTGCCAAACCGGCTGTGCAGGTCTGCCCGCTCGACCTGCACGACGCGCAGGATTTCGGTAGTAACCCTCGCTCCGGTATCAGCCAACGCCTGCGCCCAGCCGCTGCGCTGATCGAGGCTGATGCCGTCGTAGGTCACAATCGAACCTACACCCGACTGGGTGGCGATGTAATTGCGTCGTTTGAGTTCGGCGAGGGCTTCACGCAACGTGCCGCGACTGACATCGAATTCCTGCGCCAGCAGATGCTCGCCCGGCAAAAGATTGCCCGACTCCAGTTGGCCACATTCGATGCGTCGTGCAAGCTCATCCACTACGCGTTGTTTTTTATCAAATCGGACATGTCTAATCATGTACAAAGTGATAACCGAAAGCTGCCTTGGTCGGCAACATTTATTTCACGGAGGAAACCAGAGTTTATGTGTGTGGGAGCGAATTCATTCGCGAAGGCGGTGGCATACAGGACAGAAACTCTGTCGACCAGACCAGCCCTTTCGCGAATAAATTCGCTCCTACCGATATAGATCCCAAAGTATCTATTGCGAATATCCGGTTATTTCCCCTCACTCACTATCTGACGAATGGCACCCACAAACACCTCAACCGGCTGCCCGCCCGATACTGCATATTGGTCATTGAAGACAATCGTCGGCACCGAGCTGATGCCTCGTGAAACCCACAATTGCTCTTGCTCGCGGACTTCGGCGGCAAATTGATCGCTGCTCAGAATCGCCTCTGCACGCACTCGATCAAGGCCGACTTTCTGCGCAACATCAGCCAACACGCGATGGCTGGACGGATCAGCAAGGTCTGTGAAATAAGCCGCGAACAATGCTTCCTTCAACGCTTTTTGCTTGCCTTCAAGCTCGGCCCAATGCAGCAGCCGATGGGCGTCAAACGTGTTGTAGATGCGGCGGTTACCCTGAGTGAAAGTGAAGCCTAGCTCGGCCCCACGCTGACGAATATTTTCCCGGTTGGCGGCAGACTGTTCAGGCGTCGAACCGTATTTCTCGAAGATGTGCTCGTTCAGGTCCTGCCCTTCAGGAGGCATGTTCGGGTTCAGCTCAAAAGGCTGGAAATGAATCTGTGCGCGCACTTCATCGCCCAGCTCAGCCAGGGCGTCGTTCAAGGCTCGCAGGCCGACCACGCACCAGGGGCAGGACACATCGGAAACGAAATCGATTTTTAGCGGAGTGCTCATGGCAGGCTCTCTCTGGATAAAGAAAGCCACCACGATACGCCTAAGTCGGGAGGTTGTTCAAAGCTGAGCCATGTTGCGACCGTCGTCGTGCTGCGCACGTAAGTAAGGCAAGACGGCCGCCAGCAAGGGCGCTTTGAAGGCTTCCTGAAAACGGTGCGCCAAGCCTGGAATCAACCGCAACTGGCTACCGCGAATGTGCGCCGCCACATGCACACCGTGCATGACCGGCAATAGCGGATCGGCGGTGCCGTGCACCACCAGCACCGGTAGACGAAGACGGTCAAGCAGCTCCACCCGGCTCGGCTCAGCGAGAATCGCCAGTATCTGGCGCTTTACGCCTTCAGGGTTGAAGGCCCGGTCGTAGGACGCAGCGGCCTGTTGCAACAGCATAGCGCGATCATCTTTGACCTCCGGACTGCCCAGCGCCGCAAGCAAATCAGCCTGTTGCTCCAGCGCAGCTTCGCGATTAGGCGCACCACGCTTGGCCAGCAACTGTAGCAATGCGGGATTGGGCATCGGTAAACCCTGCGCTCCGGAGCTGGTCATGATCAGGGTCAGGCTCTCGACGCGCTGCGGTGCGAGATCCGCCAGATGCTGCGCAATCATGCCGCCCATGCTCGCGCCTAATACATGAAACTGGCGAATCTGCAGGGCATCCATCAGCCCCAGCGCATCGTCAGCCATGTCGGTCAATGAATACGGTGCAGACACTTGCAAGCCCAACTTGTAGCGCAGCACTTCATAGGCGAGGTTAGCGTTGGCTGGCGGAGCGTTCCAGGTCGACAGACCGACGTCACGGTTGTCATAGCGAATGACCCGATAACCCTGCTGACACAGAGCAGCCACGACTTCGTCAGGCCAGTGAATCAACTGACCACCCAGCCCCATGACCAGCAGCAACGCAGGGTCGGATTCGCTGCCGATACTCTGATAGGCGAGCCGCACTTCTTTGAGCGCGGCTATCTGCACAGGAACATTGACATCACATTTGGAGGCCGCAAAAGACGGCAAGCCGCACAAAAGTGCGGCCAGAAAAAGAAGAACGCGCATTAAGAAACACCGACAAACAGATCCCCAGTAGGCAGCGAGTGTGATGAAGTTTTGCAAAGCGCGCTGCCACAGTTACGTGACAGTTTGATGAAGGGGGCTGAGCGGTCGTTTTCGAGCCAATCACGAAACACCGTGGGAGATTCTATATTTGCCTGCAAACACACGTGTGGGAGCGAATTCATTCGCGAAGAGGCCGGTACATCCGCAGCCTGTTTATCGACTGGAATGCCGCCTTCCCGAATA
>NZ_JAWHNU010000028.1:0-69180 GCF_032582135.1 Pseudomonas syringae group sp. J309-1
GAGCAAGCTCACTCCTACAGGGTCCGTGTTTGCTGCGCGACAGCGTGGTGTCAGGGACACCGGGGCGACTCCCACAGCAACGATATCTGTAATAGCTGACAAGCCTGAGACTAATCCATCCACGGCAAAGTTGCCGGAGGTGGATCAATGAATCAGAACCATTGCTGGCGCATGTTATGGGTCAGCTGTTCCAGCAAGGCTCTTTCGGCAGCCTCCAGACTCGCAATCAGGGCTCGGCCCTGTCGGTCGTATTCATCGTTATCAATCGGCGGATTGGCTATCAGTTGTTCAAGCTCAAGATTTTCCCGTGCCAAGGCTTCCAGATCGTTCGTCACGTGGGCAGCAACCAGTCGTGCGTTGACCTCACTGCGCCGACGCAGATCCTCGGCGATATCAATAGGTGGTTGTTCTTCAAGGGCATCCATTTGCTCTCTGATGGACGCAGTCACCCGCACCAGATCGGTTTGATGCTCGGCGCGCAAGCGCTCGGTCCAGCGACGATCAGCCAGCGCGTAGTTCACAAACCCGTCACCCATTTCGCGCTCCAGCACCAGGCGCCGTGCCGCGAGAATCGCCTGACGATCCACCGAAGCCAGTCGGGCCCAGGCCATGCTCAATGGCTGCCCTGGCAAGTTCAAATCGCCAGCCAGACCGATTCGATACGCCATACGGACTTCGGCATGATCAACATGAATGCCGCGACTTTCCCTGCTGGCGATTTCCAGATCAGCAATGGCCTGCACCTCGTTAAGGCGAAACAGGCCACGCATAACCCGAAACAGCACTTCGGTATGCCGCGCCCCGGACACGCCTTGCAACTCCCTCCGGGAATAAACTGCAACCTGAATATCGCTGAAAATAAGCCTCGCGCCGTCCTCACAGGTCTGATCAGCGCCGAACAGCCGATCATTGGCCATGACTTCCAGCTCAGCGCGCAGCGCAGGGTCCTCCCCTGCGGCCTCGAGCACCCTCATCACGTCATTGGCCAGTTCTTCGTGAAAGCGCTGAAAATCCGGAGCCTCTTGAAGGCGCTGCAGCAACAACAGCAGGTGGGGCGCATCCGCCGCCTCTTCCACCGTTTGCCAGGCAATGTTGAGTCTTGAATTAAGTTCAGTGCGTCCTTCGACCAGCCAGATATCCGCCACTGGTACCGGCGGCGCCAGGGGCGTATGACCGGCATTGTGTGTATGCCAATCGACATCGTCATCCGACGAGGCTTCGTCATCACTGGAGGTGGTATCCACCACCAGATCACGAATCTCCTCCGGGAAGTCGTATTCAAGGCGATAAGTCATGTCGAAGCCGTGATCATTGACCCAGAACCTGCGCAGTTCCTCATGATCGATAGGGTTGCCATAAGCATGGATCGTCATCTGCGACGGCTGCCCCATGCTGTTATCGAGGATGTAGTCAGGCAGGTGCACGATCTGGTTGTCACTGATATCCAGCGTATGCAGGGGAAGGCTGTCGATCCATGAAGGCCACTGGGTCAATCCCGTTTCGTTGAGCCAGAGTGTCGACACATGCAGGCGACCGACGTCGATGATTTCCCCAATTACGTTACCGGTCAGATCCAGGTCGTCCAGGGCTCGCATCCTCATGAACAGATTCATGGATTGCTGATCGATCGTCAGCCCCATGCCTTCGAGGGACAGATGAACCAGATCCCCCATTCCGGCCACGCCTTCGGGTATTTCAGTCAAGCCACGGCCGAGTATTTCAAGCCGGTTCACCGCAGGAAAACGTCCCAGGAAGCGGTTGATATCCTCGGCTGCACCCGTGATGTTATTCAGCGTCAGATGGTGAACCTGTGCATAGTGGGCAGGCAGGTCGGGCAGATCGGAAAACCCGGCAAAGTCGAGGTTCTCCAGCAAGAGGTTCCTGGAGTGCATAGGCGATATCAGGTCACTGAATCGCCAGGTACGACCTAACGCATCAGCGACGACCCGGCGAACAGCCAATCGCTCGTTGCTGATTGAAGGGCCGGGACCACTTGGGTTTACCCAACCTTCCAGCGCACTGCGCAACATTTCCCAAGACTGCAATCTGGCCCGGGTCATTTCCACCAATTGCGGGATGTCCCAGCCCCGCAACATCAGATTTTGCACATGGGTTGCCAGATCGGGCGCTTCCGGATACAGGATGCTCATCGCCGTTATCAACTCAACAGACTCAACTGGCAAATCGGGCAGCGCCGCGCCCCGCCCGCTCAACTCATAACCCAGACGCCGATCCGCCAGACGTGTCGGGCCACGAAAACCGGGGGTAATTTCCTTAAGGCCAAGAGTCTTCGCAACCCGCCTGCGTTGTCCGGCGGCGTCGCTGACAATGCGTCTACGCAGCGTAACGGCATCAGTGATGCCGATGGCACGCGTTACTTCGGCGGGCAAAGCCTTGATGACAGACGCGAAGAATTCAGCTTGAGGTGCGAGTTCTTTACCTGCGACATCACAAGGCAGGAAGCGATTGCCTTGCTTGATCAAAATCCTTCGCCGGGTAGTCGAACGCTCGCCTATGCCGTCCAGCAAAGGCCCGCCGAACGCACCGTCCCTGATTTCAATCCGCAGGTCTTCGGGCCATCCCGGCAGTTGTTGCAAACCCTGCAAGGACAGTTTCAGCGTGTCAGGGCTGCCCGAGCGCGATTGCAGAAAGAAGCCTTCAAGGGCCTGGTTGATCCGGGTTTGCTGCAGGTAACCGCGTGCCCTCCCCGTCATCTCGACAGGGATAGATTGCGTCGTACGCAGGGCCGCCAACTGCTCGGCGCTGGCTTCAAGCAGCAACTCGCCAGCGGCTGCGCTGGTCATGCCCGGAAAATCCCTTTTGATGAGCTGCACCATGGGGTCATTGCTGGCTTCGCGCATCTGATTGAGGCGCTCGAACAGCAACTCCGGGTGCTCGACATTCATCTGCATCACACGCTCGTTCAGCGCGAAACGTTCAATGACGTCCGTCAACGCTCCGGGCGGTGGCTGTCCCTCAAGATGCAACGTGGTGAGCAACGCCTGATCAGTGCCCGTTACGCTCAAAACATCTTCAGTGGCTTGCGCGGACAAATCCGCCACCGAATAGCCCAGACGCCGGAACGAGGTTTTCAAATCCCACAGCAACGGGTTTTCACCTTCATGCCGCCAGGCGCCTGCGCCGTTGTGCTCCAGTTTTGGAGAAAAACGCTTACCGCGAGGCGCTCTGATTCGCCATTTATTCAGCGCAGTGTCCAGCTCTACCCGGTAGAACCGCCCTTGCAGCCCTATGTATTTAACCCCCTGATGCTCGAAGACACCCTCGGCACTGGGCTTGATACCTTGCGGCAGGATGACATCGACAGCGAAGGGCTCGAGGTCGGCTGACCACAGTCGCGCCTGACCATTTTCCAGCCTGACCGGTATCATTTTGCCTACAAACGAGGAGTCCTTGATCGCTGGCAGTTCACCTGAAGACGCTGCTTTACCTGCGGCGGCAAAGACCGCGAGCATCGCCAGGTTTTCCGCAACACTGGCCAGATGTTCAAGCGCCTGGTCCATATCGCCAACCATCCATGCTTCAACGCCCTCAAAGGTGTCGACCAGTAATTGCGCACCCGCCACCACCATCATGACCTCGCCCAGAACCGGCACAAATAAAGCCGCCAGACTGGCCACGTTCATGCCGATTGCCAGGCAGTGAGCCAGCCGTGCGCGGCGTGAGGCTTCATCCTCATCGCCGGTGGGCACAGCCAATGCCCTGGCATCGTCCTTGATGCGCAACATTCGCTGAAAATACAAATACTCCAGCAGTGGATAAGGAAGGGGCTCGGCGATCAGCTTCAGGTCGGCATGCTCATCGACCTCAGGCACCCTCCACATTCTGGGTATAAGCCCCGTATCCCCGGGCACACGACGGTCGCGCATCGGTGTCAGACACGCGCCAAGCGTGGTGAGAAATTCGGCCCTGCGGCGTTGCGCGATAAAACCGGCGAAATAGCGTTGGTATCCAGCTTTTCTCAGCTTTGCACGCAGCTCTTTCGCGAACTGATCCAGTGACTCGTATTCCTTGAGGGGTGCAGTCGGGTCGCCCGGCACATACACCACACAGCCGCTGAGGCTGCGAGCCTGGAAAACCAGAACGTCGCGCACAGCAAAACCGAGCAGTGTCAGATGCTGGATATCCACGGCCTGCGTCTGTCCCTGATCCGCCCAGTGCCCGCTGGCTGCAAGCACCGAGCGATAAGCGTCGCCGGACAGCACCTCGCTCCCTTGCATGTAGGCAAGGTGCGCCTGGACGTAAAAAGCATTGCGCGCCTGATGACACAGCACATCCTTGATCTGTGTGGTGCTTAACGCCCCCGTCGCCAGCGAGTTTGAAGCCGGCTCCAATACAGTCTTGAGATGATTCTGATATTGGCCACCAATATCGAGGGTGCGACATAACGCCATGAACTTCGCGGGCGACACCCTCAAGGCGTGAGGGTAACTGCTGCCCGACGCGAAGTTCGCAAGATCAGGCTTGCCGTGATAAATCACCGAGTCGGCGGTGACCTCATCAACTTCCTCCTGGTGAAAATTCTGCAGCGCAGCCTCCAGTAAAGACTGCACGGTAAAGCTGCGCTCCACCAACTCACTGGGCAGTGGCACCCAGGTATCGGCGAAGCGGACGTGGCGAAAATGGTCACGGTCGACATCCAGCCCAGGCCCGAATGCCTGTGTCAGCGCCCTCGATAACAACGGCCTGGCGAACGCCATAAGGTCTTGCATGCTGCCCAGAACCTTCTGCACCTGGCTGCGCAGGTGATGGCTGCGCAGCATGTCGCGATGCAATCGCTGACGCGACTCCGCGGTTGCATAGACGTACCAGGATGGAAGGGTGTTTTTGATGTGGTGATGGTGAGGCTGGATTGCAGATTTGCTCATTGCATGACTCCTATAGAAGAGTCTGCACGTGATCAGGTTTGGTCGTGCCTCAGGGGGTAGATAGTTAATACCGGCTTGAGTTTTTTTCTTCATGTAGCGCTATATAGCCCAGCGCCTACAGGTCCGGTGCTTGCTACGCTAAGATGCACGCCCCCGCACACAAACCGAGCCAGACTGTGACCATCACCCGCCATGCCCAGATCGACTGGGACGAACAGGGCAACCCCCATTCCCGGGAGTTTTCCGACGTCTACTTTGCGACGGGAGCAGGCCTGGAAGAAACCCGACACGTATTTCTGGTGCAAAACGACCTGCGCGATCGTTTTAGCGCATTGCAGCAAGACGATCGGTTGGTGATTGGCGAGACGGGTTTTGGTACCGGACTGAATTTTCTCTGCGCCTGGCAGTTGTTCGCCGAGTGCGCACCTGCGTCTGCGAGACTGCATTTTGTCAGCGTCGAGAAATTCCCCCTCAGCCAGTCGGACCTGCATAGAGCGTTGAACCTCTGGCCGGAACTGTCGCCTTTTTCAGGCCCGCTGCTGGAGCAATATGTGGCGGTGCATGAGGGTTTTCAGCGTCTGGTGTTCGACGGCGGGCGGGTCACGCTGACCCTGCTGATCGGCGATGTACTGGACATGTTGCCGCAACTGGATGGGCAGATTGATGCATGGTTTCTGGATGGCTTCGCCCCGGCAAAAAATCCGGAGATGTGGACGCCCGAGCTGTTCGCCCAGCTGGCCAGACTGGCCGCACCGGATTCGACCATCAGCACCTTCACCAGTACCGGCTGGGTCCGTCGCGCCCTGAACGCTGCGGGCTTCAAAATGAAGCGCGTGCCGGGCATTGGACACAAGTGGGAAGTGTTGCGCGGCACCTTCCTTGGCTGGCCGGAAGATGCCACGCCAGCGCCAGCGATAAAACCCTGGTTCGCTCGCCCCGCGCCACTCAATGGCGAACGCAAGGCCATGGTCATTGGCGGCGGAATGGCAGGTTGCACCACCGCTGCAAGCCTTGCGGCAAGAGGCTGGCAAGTGACGTTGATAGAGCGTCACAACGACCTCGCGCAGGAAGCGTCGGGTAACCCGCAGGGTGTTCTTTATCTGAAACTGTCCGCCCACGGCACAGCGTTATCGCAACTGATACTCAGTGGTTTTGGTTATACCCGCCGTATTCTCGAACGCCTGCAAAGGGGCGTCGACTGGGATGCTTGCGGCGTTCTGCAACTGGCCTTCAACGACAAGGAAGCCCAACGTCAGGCACAACTGGCGACCGCATTTCCTGAAGAGCTGCTGCATCTTCTGGACAAGCCGGCCGCCGAAGCCCGCAGCGGTGTGCAGCTAGAGCACGGCGGCCTGTTCTTTCCGGAAGGGGGCTGGGTGCATCCACCTGCGTTGTGTCATGCGCATGTCGGTCATCCAAATGTTCGCGTGCAACTGCATCACAACGTTGTCGAGCTGCGTCGTGAGTCCGGCCAGTGGCAAGCCTGGGATGGCGACGTGTTGCTTGATCAGGCCGAGGTCGTGGTCCTTGCAGGTGCCGCCGATATAAAGCAATTCCCCTTGAGTGCGGCTCTACCGCTCAAGCGTATTCGCGGACAGATCACGCGCCTGGCGCAGACCGAGGCCAGTAAAGCGCTGAACACGGTGGTGTGCGCCGAGGGCTACGTTGCTCCGGAAAGGCTGGGTGAACATACGCTGGGGGCCAGTTTTGATTTCACTAATGAGGATTTGAGTCCCAGCACCGCCGATCATCTGGGCAACCTGCAGCTTTTGCAGGAAATCTCGGCGGACCTGAGTGAACGTCTCGATGTCGCTCATTTGCCGACGCAACAGTTGCAGGGTCGGGCGGCGTTTCGCTGCACCAGCCCGGATTATCTGCCGATCATCGGGCCGTTGGCGGACAAGGACGCGTTCGTCCAGGCCTATGCTGCCCTTGGCAAGGATGCCCGACAGATTCCCGAAACGCCCTGCCCTTGGCTGGATGGTTTGTACATCAATAGCGGTCATGGCTCACGCGGTCTGATTACCGCGCCACTGTGCGCCGAGTTGCTTGCTGCCTGGCTTGATAATGAGCCGCTGCCACTGCCCCGCAGTGTGGCTGAGGCGTGTCATCCGAATCGGTTTATGTTGCGGGAGTTGATTCGGGGGAAGTAGTTACAGCTTGGCTTGGTCGCGCTCGGGTTATGTGTACATATCCGTTGATGAGGTAACGGCATCTATTGGTTGCGCTTTTACAGCGCGTCACTTTTGATGGAGCGCAAAAGTAACCAAAACGCTCTTGCCCCACCACTGGGTGCCTCGCTGTCGCTCGGCATGCCCGTAATCCGACATTGCTGCGGGGGGCCGCCGCCACCGGCCATCCATGGCCTGAGGCGGCTAAACCGGCATCCCTGCCGGTTTACCCCACGCAGCAATGTCGAATTCCGGCCGGCGTGGTTTAACGGGGCGCTTAAGATCAAAATCAAAATCAAAAGCAGAGCAGATCAAAATCAGAGCGAAAACGGCAGGATCGCCTCGGACCGGTAGGAGCGAACTTGTTCGCGATACGTCCGCACAGCCACCACGGGCATTGTCTGACACACCGCTTCGCAGCCTTCGGCAGCTCCTACAGAATGTCGGCAAACCCAAGAAAACAGGTCGGCTGTCAGGCCGCCGCGCTTTTGATGTTGATCTGAGGCGCCCCGTTAAACCACGCTGGCCGAACGCAGATTCTGAACCGTGGGCAACCCGGCAGGACGCCGGGTTAGCCGCATTGGGCCATGGATGGCCCGTTGCGGCGGCCCACGGTTCAGGATCTGCGGGCGGGTACACCGAGCGACAGCGAGGTGCCAAGTGGTGGGCAAGAGCGTTTTGCTTACTTTTGCGCTTTCAAAAGTGAGGCGCTGTAAAAGCGCAACCAATATCAGCCGTGGCTCCGGTAACGGATATGTACACAAGAATTGCTGCATGAAAGTTGTGTAGATACCTATGCCGCGAAAGAGCGACGCGGCCTGCAGTAAAACCGCGGTGTTCTTATCGTCGCAATGCCGCCCAGACCAAGCACCGCTCTCACAGGAAACCGAGTTCGCCACGCGACAACGCGGTGCCCAAGGACACCGCGCCGTCTACCGCATACCTCTCAATATCCCGTAACCGCCCCTGGAATCCACGAAGTCCCTGCCAGCGGCACCCGCGCCATCGCCGCTGATTCAACCGTCAATGCCACCAGATCCTCAGGATCAAGGTTGTGCAGGTGCGATTTGCCGCAGGCCCGGGCCATGGTCTGTGCTTCCAGGACCAGCACCCGCAAGTAGTTGGCCAGACGACGGCCACCTTCCACAGGGTCCAGACGCTTGGACAACTCAGGATCCTGCGTGGTGATACCCGCAGGGTCGCGACCGTTCTGCCAATCGTCATAGAAGCCCGCCGCCGAACCGATTTTTTTCAGCTCCTCGTCCAGACGTGGATGGTTATCGCCCAGCGCGATCAACGCCGCAGTGCCGATGGCGACAGCATCAGCACCAAGCGCCATGGCCTTGGCGACGTCGGCACCATTGCGAATGCCGCCGGAAACGATCAACTGAACCTTGCGGTGCATGCCCATCTCTTGCAGCGCCTGAACAGCTTGCGGGATGGAGCAAAGAATCGGCAGGCCGACGTGCTCGATGAACACCTCCTGCGTTGCCGCCGTACCGCCTTGCATGCCGTCGAGCACGATCACGTCGGCACCGGCCTTGACCGCCAGCTTGACGTCGTAATACGGGCGACTTGCGCCAATCTTCACGTAGATCGGTTTTTCCCAATCGGTGATTTCGCGAATCTCGGCAATCTTGATCGCCAGGTCATCCGGGCCGGTCCAGTCCGGGTGGCGACAGGCCGAACGCTGGTCGACGCCAATCGGCAAGGTGCGCATGCCGGCCACGCGCTCGGTGACTTTCATGCCCAGCAGCATGCCGCCACCGCCAGGTTTGGCGCCCTGCCCCAGCACGATTTCGATGGCATCCGCTTTGCGAAGGTCATCAGGGTTCATGCCGTAACGCGATGGCAGGTACTGATAAACCAGATGCTGAGACTGACCACGCTCTTCCGGGGTCATACCGCCGTCACCGGTGGTGGTGCTGGTCCCGGCAATGGAGGCCCCGCGACCCAAGGCTTCCTTGGCGTTGGCCGACAATGCGCCGAAGCTCATGCCAGCAATGGTCACCGGGATTTTCAGGTGCAGCGGTTTCTTGGCAAAACGGTTGCCGAGGATCACGTCGGTGCCGCACTTCTCGCGATAGCCTTCCAGCGGATAGCGGGACACGCTAGCGCCCAGCAACAGCAAGTCATCAAAGTGCGGCAGCTTGCGCTTGGTGCCGCCGCCGCGAATGTCATAGATGCCGGTTTCGGCGGCGCGCTGGATTTCCTGAATGGTCAGCCGGTCGAAGGTCGCTGATTCGCGCAGTACGGGAGTCGCTGCTTTCGGGTTAATAGAGTCGCTCATGGTGTGGCTCCTGAATCAGTACGCAGACGCGTTATCGACTTTGAAGTTGTACAACTGACGGGCCGAGCCATAGCGCTTGAAATCAGCGGCCTTGTGCTCGAAACCGGCGCGATTGAGCAACCCTTGCAGTTCTTCCAGATGCTCGGCGCGCATCTCTTTCTCGATGCAGTCCGAGCCCAGGGATTCCACGGTGCCTTTGACGTAGATGTGGGTTTCGTACAGCGAATCGCCCAGCGCATCGCCCGCGTCACCGCACACCACCAGTCGCCCGGCCTGGCCCATGAAGCAGCTCATGTGGCCGATGCTGCCACCGACCACGATGTCGATGCCTTTCATGGAAATGCCGCAGCGCGCTCCGGCATCACCTTCAATGACCAGCAAGCCGCCGTGAGCCGTGGCGCCTGCAGCCTGGGACGCGCTGCCTTTGACCCGCACGTAACCGGACATCATGTTCTCGGCACAACCCACGCCGACATTGCCGTGCACGGTGATCGAGGCCTTCTGGTTCATGCCTGCGCAGTAGTAACCGGCATGGCCCTGAATATCGATGGACACCGCTTCGTTGACGCCGACCGCCAGGTTGTGTGCGCCGTTGGCGTGAGTCACTACCCACTCGCGGTCCTGCACGTTATTGACTTGATCGTGCAGCGCCTGATTCAGCTCGCGGACGGTGGAGGTGGAAAGATCGATGGTTTTCATGTGTGCGCTCCTTAAGCCGACTCGCGTTCCCAGATGTACATGGTGGCCGGGACGGGTTCCCAGACCTTGGCGTTTTCGATACCAGGCAGGCTCGACAGCGCCTGATACTCCGAGGCCATGGCCACGTAATCATCGGTTTCCGCGAGAATGGCTGGCTTGCAGGCAATCGGATCACGGATCACCGCGAAGCCATTACGGGTGCCGATGGCGAAAGTGAAAAAGCCGTCCAGTGCGTCCAGCGAACTGTCCAGGGCGGTCTTCAGCGAATCGCCCTGTTGCAGACGCCAGGCGAGGTAACCGGCGGCCACTTCAGTGTCGTTTTCGGTGTCGAAATTGATGCCTTCGCGGCGCAGTTCCTGACGCAGGCGGAAATGGTTGGACAGCGAGCCGTTGTGCACCAGGCACAGGTCCGCGCCTGTCGAAAACGGATGACTGCCTTCCATGGTCACCGCACTTTCCGTGGCCATGCGGGTGTGGCCAATGATGTGGCTGCCCTTCATGTTAGCCAGACCGAAGCGTTCGGAAATCTCCTTTGGCAGGCCCATACCCTTGAGAATCTCGATGCTCTTGCCGGCACTCATGATCCGCACGCTGGGTGCCAGTTCAGCCACGGCGGCACGCACCACCGCTTCTTCGGCCTTGACCTTGAGCACGATGGCGCTGGCGTTCTGAAACCAGTCCAGCGACGTCGCCAGACGACCTTCCAGCGCGGCAACCAGTGCCTGAAAGTCGTAGTCTTCAGTGGTCGCCTGCAAGGTCAGTTTGATCCAGCCGTCCCCCACTTCATCGCCATAAATCGCAAACCCTGCGCTGTCCGGGCCGCGATCCGTCATGGCTTCGAGCATCGGTTCAAACAACTTGCCGAGCTGGGACTCCAGCGCCGGATTTTTCAAATACAAGCCAACGATTCCGCACATAGCCTCACCTTGTTCGGGAGCGGTAAGCTGCAAGCTTTAAGCTGCAAGCTGACCGGGTAGATAAATAGTTTTGTGTCGTTGCCGCAGACTGCTTTTCCTTGCCGCTTGCAGTTTGAAACTCGCAGCTGCCGCCCAGCTAAATCAGAAAAACTCGGTGTAGCGCTTGATCTCCCAATCACTCACATGGCGGCTGTACTCCACCCACTCCATGCGCTTGAGCTTGATGAATTCGCCAACGATTTCCTGACCCATCACTTCAGCGAACAACGGGTCCGCTTCCAGGGCATCGCAGGCTTCCTTGAGGGACTGCGGCAGCGTCTTGATGCCGCGCGCGGCGATTTCTTCAAGGCTCAGGCTGTACAGGTTTTCGTTGCAGATCTGCTCGGGTTCCAGCTGGCGGTCGATACCGTCCAGGCCCGCAGCGATGATCGCGGCGCTGACCAGATAGGGGTTGCACCCGGCGTCCGGCAGACGGAACTCGAGGCGGCCGTAAGGCACGCGGACCATGGCCGAGCGGTTGTTGGCACCAAAGGCAATAAAGGCTGGCGCCCAGGTCGCGCCGGACAGTGAGTTGCCCACTACCAGGCGTTTATAGGAATTGACTGTTGGCGCAGCAAAGGCACACAGCGCCGGGCCATGGGCAAGCAGACCTGCGGCGAAGTGGTAGGCCATTTTCGACAGGCCCATACCGTGTTTATCGCTGGCATCGAAGAACAGGTTTTTGCTTTCGGCGCTGCTGATCGACAGGTGAAAGTGCATGCCGTTACCGGCGCGCTTCGGGTCCGGCTTGGGCATGAAGGAGCAGATCATGCCCATGTCATTGGCGATCTCACCGGCCGCCATGCGGAAGAACGTGAAGCGGTCCGCCGACTCCATGGCATCGCTGTAGGTGTAGTTGATCTCGAACTGGCCGTTGGCGTCTTCGTGGTCGATCTGATAGATCTCGAAGCCCACCGGCTGCAAGGCTTCGGTCAGACGCTCAAGGAAGGCCCGGGAACGGGACAGGCCTTTGTAGTCGTAGCAGGGTTTGTCGAGGTTATCGCTGGCATCGACCAGTTGCAGCTTGCCGCTTTCATCGCGACGCATCAGGTTGAATTCAGGCTCTAAACCGGTATTGAGGGTCCAGCCCTTGTCTTTCAAACGCTGCACTTGTTGCTGCAACACATAGCGGCTGTCGTAAGGATGTGGCTGACCATCAACATGCCCGATGCACACCACCCGGCCATAACCGGGTTGCCACGGCACGGGAATCAGTGTCGATAAATCGCCTTTGGCCATGAAGTCCGGCCCGTGCGGCTCCATACCCATGCCGCAGATAGCGAAGCCTGCGAACCCGGCACCCGCCTCGGCTACGGCCTCAAGACCACAAACCGGCACCGATTTGGTTTTCGCCGCGCCATGAATATCGACGAATTGCGCCAGCACGTATTTGATCCCGTGCTCCTCGATCAAGCGCTGTGTTTCTGGTGGCAACATGAGTGATCACTCCTCGCGATAGGCAAGCGTTGTAGTAGGGATGACGGTTTCACTTTCCATCGGAACACTGAATATTCCGAAAGGGAAAGTTACTTTCCCAACAGGAATGCAAGCTACTTGCCAACTTGGTATACCAACGGGAGAAAGGAATCGAGGGGCGAAATTCTGCTGTATATATGGGAAACTCGTTTTCCCACGAGGAATAATCAGCCGCCGAAAAATTAAGAGCGGGAAAAAACGCACATTCTCAGTGCGAAATTAAATTTCACGAACGGAAAACGTGCACACCTGATGAACATGCCGAACGAACCTGAACCGAAGTTGAAGCTTGAGCAGTACCTGGGCATTCAGATCAAACGCCAGCGCCAGGCGCAGGAGCTGAAGCTGGCCGACGTTGCGCGTATCGCGGGCATCAGTCAGGGCATGCTGAGCAAGATCGAAAACGCACAGGTCTCCACCAGTCTGGATAACCTGAGTCGGCTGTGTGATGTGCTGGGCATGCCTATGTCCAAGCTGTTCGCCCAGTACGATCAGAAAGGCAGCAGCGCGCTGTTGGTCAAGGCCGATGAAGGACTTGAAGTGGTGCGGCGCGGTACTGAGAAAGGCCACACCTACCACCTGCTCAACCACACCCGAGGCCCGAAGAAGAGTTTCGAGGCGTACATGGTGAGCATGGACGACGCCAGCGAGGAGTTCCCGACCTTCTCCCACCCCGGAACCGAGTTTCTGCATCTGCTGGAGGGCGAACTGGTGTATCGCCATGGCAACCAGCTGTACCGCATGGAAGCCGGTGACAGCCTGACCTTCGACGGCGACATCCCCCATGGCCCGGAAGAACTGGTCAAAGTGCCGATCCGCTTGTTGTCGATCATGAATTACGGCGCGCAGGGGGAGTAAGAGCGGCTCGCTTCTAAATCCAGCATCTCTATCTATGTGGGAGATTCTATGTTGGCCTGCAAACACAAATCCGTGGGAGCGAATTCATTCGCGAAGGGGCCGGTACATTCAAGTATCTGTGCCGTCAGGAATGACGCCTTCCCGAATGAAGTGGAGCGCCACCCCGGTCGGTCCCACGGGCTCATCATGAACCTGAAGCCGTACACAAATCCGTGGGAGCTGAGCTTGCTCGCGATAAGGGCACCGCGATCTATCCTGAATCCAGTCCAGCCTTATCGCGAGCAAGCTCAGCTCCCACATAGACCGCGCTATTCCTTAGGACCGGCCGGGATTGCAGGTGAACATAGAATCTCCCACATGGAAATTGCATTCCAACCCAACAAATGCGCGCTTCAGCGCTGTTAACCCATTAAATCCCTCAATACCTAAAATTTCCCTACAGTAAAAAAAGTTTCCAGAAAATTCTGGACGCAGGATTTTCTTTCGCCTATAAAACCGCCTCATGAATATTTAATTCCTGATGGGAATTTTTATTCGCACAGAAAAAACCTTTTTACTGATGAATTTTCGCCCTGCGCTGAGCTGCCGCCACTTCTCCGAGGACAAGCCATGCAACACGAAAAGAACCATTTCATTCTCAAGATCAGCTGTCCGGCGACGTCCGGCATTGTGGCTGCCGTGGCTTCCTATCTGGCGGACAACAGCTGCTACATCGGTGAAATGGCGCAGTTCGACGACGAATTCAGCGGTCGATTTTTCATGCGTGCAGTGTTCCGTTTCAACGACGGGCACCTCGGCGATATAACCCAGCTCAAAGCCAACTTCGACGAGGTGGCCAAGGCATTCGATATGCAGTGGGAACTGCATGACACCCGCCAGCCGATGCGGGTGTTGTTGATGGTGAGCAAGTTCGACCACTGCCTGACGGATCTGCTGTACCGCTATCACAAGGGCGAGATGGACATGACCATTACCGCCATAGTGTCCAACCATCTGGACTTGCGACCGATGGCCGAACGCGAAGGTATTCGCTTTATATACCTACCGGTGACCAAGGACAGCAAAGCCAGTCAGGAGGCCGAATTGTTGAAGGTGGTCGACGACACCCGCACCGATCTGGTGGTACTGGCGCGCTACATGCAAATCCTCTCCGACGACCTGTGCAAGCAGCTTTCCGGCCGGGCGATCAACATTCACCACTCGTTTCTGCCCGGCTTCAAGGGCGCCAAACCCTATCACCAGGCCTACGAGCGCGGCGTGAAACTGATCGGGGCTACGGCGCATTACGTCACCAGTGATCTGGACGAAGGGCCGATCATCGAGCAGGAAGTACAGCGCGTCGACCACGCCTATCTGCCCGCTGATCTGGTCGCGATGGGCCGCGATACCGAAACCGTAGCGCTGTCCAAGGCCGTCAAATATCACCTGGAGCACCGGGTATTCCTCAATCAGGACAGAACGGTGGTGTTCCGATGAACGCGAGCAAAATCATTGACGGCAAAGCCAGCGCGGCGCGGGTCCTTGCCCAGGTCAAACTGGACGTCAGCGCCCTGAAAAAAGACGCCATCGAACCGGCACTGGCGGTGATTCTGGTGGGTGCGGACCCGGCGAGTCAGGTCTATGTGCGCAACAAGATCCTGCGCGCTGAAGAGGCTGGAATCCGCTCGCTGGAATACCGCCTGGACGCCGACATTACTCAAATTCAATTGCTCGACCTGATCGCGGAATTGAATGCTGATCAGGCCGTGCACGGCATCCTGCTACAGCTACCGTTGCCCGCCCACATTCAGGAGGCCCGCGCATTGCAGGCGATTGATCCGCGCAAGGATGTGGACGGCTTTCACAGTGAAAACGTCGGAGGGCTCAGTCAGGGTCGCGACGTACTGACACCCTGCACACCCAGCGGCTGCCTGCATTTACTGCGTGAAGCCTGTGGCGATCTGAGCGGCAAGCACGCGGTGGTGATCGGCCGTTCCAATATCGTTGGCAAACCCATGGCCGCCCTGCTTTTGCAGGCCCATTGCTCGGTCACCATCGTGCATTCACGCAGCATCGACGCCAAGGCGCTGTGCCGCCTGGCCGACATCGTAATCGCCGCCGTCGGCAAGCCCCGCATGATCGACGCCAACTGGCTCAAGCCTGGCGCAGTAGTAATTGACGTCGGCATCAACCGTATCGACGAAGACGGTCGCAGCCGACTCGTCGGCGATGTGGATTTCGACAGCGCCCTGCCCCAGGTTTCAGCCATCACACCGGTACCCGGCGGTGTCGGGCCGATGACCATCGCTTTCCTGATGAAAAACACGGTCACCGCTGCACGCCAGCAGGCCCTCGCGCAACGTAGCCAATCGGAGGCCGCATGCCTTTCAACCTGCTGAAATACGGGCTGAGCTCAGAGTACCCGGTCGAGGTCGACTTGCCCGCTCCCAAAGAGCTCAAATCTTCTTACGACGTGGTGATTATTGGTGGCGGCGGACACGGGTTGGCCACGGCCTATTACTTGTCGCGCTACCACGGCATCACCAATATCGCCGTGCTGGAAAAAGGCTATCTCGGCGGCGGCAATACAGCACGCAACACAGCAGTGATTCGCTCCAACTACCTGACCAGCGAAGGCGTGAAGTTCTATGCCGAATCGGTGCGGATGTTCGAGGGGCTGTCCAACGAATTCGACTTCAACATCATGTACTCCCATCGCGGCCAGCTGACCCTCGCGCACACCGATGCCACGGTGCGTTCGTTCCGGCAGCGCGCCGAGGTGAACAAGCACTTTGGCGGCCGCACAGAGATGATCGACCGCCAGCAGATCCGCGAACTGGTGCCGAGCCTGAACCTTGATCCAGGCCATATCCCGGTGCTGGCCGGTCTCTGGCACATGGACGGCGCGACCGCACGCCACGATGCCGTCGCCTGGGGTTACGCCAAACAAGCGGCCAAGCGAGGTGTGGAAATTCACCAGCTCACTGAGGTTCAGGAACTGGTCATCGAGAACGGCACCATCACTGCGGTGAAGACCAATCGCGGCACCATCAAGTGCGGCTGTGCCGTGCAGGCGGTGGCCGGGATGAGTTCACAACTGATGAAAAAGGCCGGCATTCGCTCACCGATTCAGACTTTCCCGCTGCAAGCCATGGTGACCCAGCCGTTCAAGCCGTTCCTCGACCCGCTGGTAAGTTCTTCTGCCTTGCACTGCTATGTGCAACAGACCAGCCGTGGCGAAGTGGTCTTCGGCGGCGGCTCCGATCCGTACCCGCTGTTCAACACCCGATCGACCCTGGATCTGAAAGAAAGCCTGCTGGCCCACGCGGTGGAAATGTTCCCGTTTCTGGCCAATGCCAAGTTGATGCGGCAGTGGGCCGGGATCACGGACATGACACCCGATTACAGCCCGATCATGGGGCTTTCACCGGTGAAGAATTATTACCTGGACGCAGGCTGGGGCACCTGGGGTTTCAAGGCGACGCCCATCTGCGGCAAGACCATGGCCGAGCTGGTCGCCAGCGGTGGCAAGACCCCGGACCTGATCAAGCCGTTCGGCCTGGAGCGGTTTTCGACCTTCCAGCAAGTCAACGAAATGGGCGCGACCGCGGCCAGCCACTAAGGAGAGCGGAATATGAAGATCATGAATTGCCCGCTCAACGGGCCGCGCAACATCACCGAATTCACCTACGGCGGCGAGTTCAAGCACATGCCGGACCCAGCCACCTGCAGCGACAGCGAATGGGCCGACTACGTGTTCAACAGCGAAGACATGCTGGGCGTAGTCCGCGAATGGTGGATGCACACGCCGTCCAGCTACTGGTTTCTGGTTGAGCGCCATACCGGCAGCGATGAAATCATCCGCACCTTTGACCCCAAAGAGGTGTTCACCTCAAGGGTCGAATTTACCGCTGCCCCCGCCAAGGAGACCGCCCGATGAGCACGCCTGAAGAATTCCGGGGGACCCGACTGGCCGCGCCGATGGGCCTGCTGATCGACCGCAACAAACCCCTGAGTTTCAGTTTCGATGACCGGCTCTATAAGGGCTATCAGGGCGACAGCGTGGCCAGTGCCCTGCTCGCCAATGGTCGCTTCCTGTTGTCGCGTTCGTTCAAGTACCACCGACCACGCGGACCGCTGACCATGGCGGGCCAGGACGCCAACACGCTGATTCAACTGCCCCATGAGCCCAACGTGCTGGCGGATACTTTCGCCCTGAAAGAAGGCTTGCAGGCCAGCGGACAGAACTTCAACGGTTCGCTGGACAACGATAAGGATGCCTACCTCGGCAAATTCTCGAAATTCATGCCGGTGGGTTTTTACTATCGTTCGTTCTACAAGCCCAAGGGCGCGTGGAAAGTCTGGGAGCCGATCATTCGTAAAAAAGCCGGGCTGGGCGTGCTCGACCTGAAGTTTCAACCCGAGTATTACGACAAAGCCTATCTGTTCACTGACCTGGCGGTGATCGGTGCCGGTCCTGCCGGGTTGCAGGCGGCACTGACGGCGGCCAACGCTGGTGCCAAAGTACTGCTGATTGAGCAACAGCCCATTCTCGGTGGTTCGCTCACCTACGCCCGTTTCGACATCGACGGCCAGCGTAGCGAACAACTGCGCCGCGAACTGGTGGAAGCTGTCGAGCACCACGCCAATATTCGCGTCCTGAAAAAGGCCACCTGCAACGCCTGGTTCACCGACAACTATTTGCCGGTGATTCAAGGCAAACGCATGTACAAGGTGCGCGCCAGCCAGTGCCTGATTGCCAGCGGCTCATTCGATCAGCCGGTGATTTTCCGCAATAACGACCTGCCCGGCGTCATGCTGACCAGCGCCGCGCAACGCCTGATGAAGCTGTATGCGGTCAAGCCCGGCAAACGCGCGGTGGTCCTGACCGGCAATGACGACGGCTACCTCGCCGCGCTGGATTTGCACGAACAGGGTGTCACCGTGGCGGCGCTGGTAGACATGCGCGCTCACCCGGCAGACCGGGCGCTGTTGCTGGCCCTGGAACAACGCGGCATCAGCTGTCACCAAGGCAGCACGGTGTATGAGGCGCTGCATGAAAAAGGCATGCGTCACGTCAGCGGCGTTGATCTGCGCAAGATTACCGGCCAGGGTCAGGTGGCGGGCAGCGGCCAGATCGTGGACTGCGATCTGCTGTGCATGTCCGGTGGTTACATGCCGGTTTATCAATTGCTGTGTCAGGCCGGCGGCAAACTCAGCTACGACGATCAACTGGCCGAGTTCACCCTGAGCGGCCTGCCGAACAACCTCAACGTGGCCGGTTCGGCTCACGGCTACCATGCGCTGGACAACGTGCTGGCTGATGCGACTCATGCAGCGGCCAACATCGTCGTCGCCCTGAGTCTTGAATTGAGCGTCAAACCACTACCCTTGCAGGCCGAAGCGCAGGTCAACTTCCCGTGGCCGATTTTCCCCCATCCCAAAGGCAAGGATTTCGTCGATTTCGATGAGGACCTGCAGGTGCGCGACATCATCAATGCCACCCGCATCGGTTATCGCGATGTGCAATTGGTCAAACGCTACTCAACAGTCGGCATGGGACCATCGCAGGGTCGCCATTCGGCGTTGCCCACGGCGCGGCTGGTGGCTTCGTCAACACAACGCAGCGTCAGCGAAACCGGCGTGACCACCGCTCGTCCACCGTTCGAAGCCGAGAAGCTGGCCCATGTAGCCGGGCGGGCGTTCGATCCATATCGCCAGACACCGATGCACAAGCGCCACGTCGAAGCAGGCGCCAAGATGATGCCCGCGGGCATCTGGCAGCGCCCGGCCTATTACGGCAAACCCCATGAGCGGGAAACCTGCATGCAGCAGGAAGCCCTGCACGTGCGCAACAAGGTCGGCATCATCGACGTATCGACGCTGGGCGGTCTGGATGTGCGCGGCCCGGATGCCGCCGAACTGCTTAACCGCATGTACACCTTTGCCTTCATCAAACAGCCGGTGGGTCGCTCACGCTACGCGCTGATGACCAATGAGCTCGGCGTGGTGATCGATGACGGAGTGTGTGCACGTTTCGCCGACAACCACTTCTACGTCACCGCCACTACCAGCGGCGTTGATCGCATCTATCAGCAGATGCTCAAGTGGAACGCCCAGTGGCGCCTGAACGTCGACATCGCCAACGTCACGGCAGCAATTTCCGCGGTCAACGTAGCCGGACCGGACTCGCGCAAGGTGCTGGAAAAGGTCTGCAACGATCTGGATTTATCCGCAGAAAGTTTTCCCTATCTGGGGGTGCGCGAAGGCACGGTCGCCGGGATCAAGGCGCGCTTGTTGAGGGTCGGTTTCGTTGGCGAACTCGGTTATGAAATCCACGTTCCGGCACGTCATGCGCTCACGCTCTGGGACGCGCTGATCGAAGCGGGCAAAGAACACGACATGCGCCCGTTTGGTGTGGAAACCCAGCGTTTGCTGCGCCTGGAAAAAGGTCACGTAATCATCAGTCAGGACACCGACGGCATGACCCACCCGGCCGAAATCGACATGGGTTGGGCGGTCAGCCGCACCAAACCGTTCTTTGTCGGACGACGCTCGGTGGACATCCTCGAAGCACAACCGATGAAACGCAAACTGGTGGGCTTCACCCTGCCGAAAAACAGCCCGCAGCCTCTGGAAGGTCATCTGGTGCTGAAAGGTCCGGACATCAGTGGCAACGTCACGTCCTGCGAATACTCGTCGAGCCTGGGCAAGATCATTGGTCTGGCCTACGCGGCTTTCGATCAGAGCCAGCCGGGGCAACAGATACCAATTCGCGTCGAAGGCGGCGTGGTGGTCCAGGCCACTGTCGTAAAACTGCCATTCTTCGATCCCGAAAACCAACGTCAGGAGCTTTGAGTCATGTCCAGCCTGCAAGCGGAACGTTACATCGGGCCAGGCCCGCTCCAACAATGCGCCCTGCTTGACCTGACTGATGTACCCAGAGTCGGTTTTCGCGGCCAGCAAAGCGCCGAGTACCTCAGCGCTCGGGGCTTCTATCTGCCGGACGCGCCAAACCGTGCGGTGACCCAGGCCGACGGCAGTCATGTTGCCCGGCTGTCTCAGACGGAATACCTGATCCTGGGCAGCCTTGAGGATGAAGGCCAACGCATCGCCGATGAAGAAGCCCGCTGGGAGCTGGATCATAACGCCAACTATCTGCTGCCCCGGCAAGACAGCCACGCCTGGCTACAACTCAGTGGCCTACACGTCAGCGAAGTCATGGCCAAACTCTGCGGCGTGGATTTGCGCCCGCAGGCGTTCCCGGAGGGCGCAGTAGCGCAAACCTCAGCGGCGCGGATCAATGTGATCGTTATCAACCTGGGCTCGCAGGAGTTGCCCGCGTTCCAGCTCCTCTGCGACCGCGCTTCACTGGAGTACTTCAAGGGCGCCGTGCTGGATGCCATGGGCGAGTTTGACGGGGTGTTGATTCTCAAGTGATCGCTGGTGTTGATGTGGCGAAGGATGAAAAAGCCAAAATCGCGGGATCACACCAGAACCTGTGGGAGCGAGGCTTGCCCGCGATACAAGCACCGCGGTCTATCTGATAAACCGCGGCGCCCTTATCGCGGGCAAGCCTCGCTCCCACATTGATATCTGTTTGCTGCGCGACAGCGCGGTGTCAGTGACACCGGCGCGGCTCCCACATGAAACCGCCTACAGGATCGGTTCAACGCCTACTTCCCCGAACAGCACCTGCGGAATTACTCATGCTCGATACTCCTGAAAAAGACACCGATTACAGCGTCCCGGCCCTGGCTCGGGGGTTGAGTGTGCTGGGGATGTTCAACGCCCGGACCCGCAGCCTGAGCATTCAGGAAATCGCCGAGCGCCTGGGCGTCAGCACGTCGGCGGTGTATCGGATTCTGTTTACCCTCACCAGCATGGGCTACCTGAACAAGCTCAACACGCAGTACGAGCTGGGAGCCAGAGTCATCAGTGACGGCTTCAGTTACCTGGCCAGTCGCGACATCGTGGAAGTGGCCATGCCACACCTGAACCTGCTGCGCGACCGCACCTCGCTGTCCTGCCACCTGAGCATTCGCGAACAGACCGACAGCCTGTATCTGTTCCGCGCGTTTGCAGCCCAGCGGCTTTCGGTCAACATCCCCATCGGCACACGTATCGCCTGTCACTGCACCGCCATGGGCAGGATGCTATTGACTGCGCTGAACGAAACAGAGCTGGCGCAGCTGTATCAACACGTGCGGCTGGACGACTATCCCACTCCTGCCCCGCGAACCCTGCCTGAATTGCAACGCCTGATCGCCGAGGACCGGGACCGCGGCTGGGTACTGCATCGGTCCGACTACTCCACCGCGATTGCCACGTCTGTCCGGGATCACAACGGCCATGTAACGGCAGCAATCAATCTCTCCGGACCGGATGCGGTCATGGACCCCGAAGGTGCCACGGACCGCTTCCAGCAACTGCTTTTTGAATGCAGTGCCGGCATCAGTCGCGACTTGGGTTTTGCACCGCAAACTCTCTGATTCAGCGCCAACTGATTTCCCCCGCACGTCTTGCTCAAGAACTCCGAAATACTGCCGATAGCGGCATACCATAATACTAATTAGCAACACATATGCGTGCCTGCCCAAACCCTCCTGAGACTGCTCAGGGTGTTAGCCAGAACTGCAATCGGAGCATGGATGAATATCAAACAGAAACTGACGTGGGCATTCGCGGTCATCGCGTCCCTGCCGATCATCGTCGTTGCCAGCATCGTCATCATCAACCTGCGCAGCGATGCGACCGATGGATTCTCCGACAGCAGTGGCCGTGAAATACGGCAGGTCGCCAATGCGATGCAGCTGTTTTTCGACGGGATCAGCCAAAACGTTGAATACCTTGCTGCCAATCCTCTGCTGACCGGTGCAGGCAATGGCCTAAAGAGTTTCATGACCTCTGATCAGCAAAATGCTCCCGAATCCGAAACGGACAAGAGCATCATTGCCCTGTTCGACCGCATGGGCGTAAGCCACCCCGCTTACTCCTACATTTCCTACGGCCTCGCCAACGGCAGTTATGTACCTTGGCCTGAAGGCCAGAAATTCGGTGATTACGACCCGCGAGTCCGACCTTGGTACAAGGCGGCCCTGGCCACTCCGGGCAAGGTCGTGCGCAGCGACGCTTATTATTGGGCGGCTGACGACGCGGTGATGGTCAATACCGGGCGTACCATCAGTAACTCACTGGGCAACCCCGGCGGCGTGGTGGGCATCGACGTAACACTCAAGCAGCTGACGAGCATCGTCAAGCAGATCAAACTGGGCGAAAGCGGTTACCTGATGCTGCTGGAAAAAAGCGGCAACATTCTGGTGGATCCACGTAAACCCGAGCACAACTTCAAGAAAATTTCCGACCTTGGCGATGGTTACGCCGAACTGGCCAAAACCACCAAGGGACTGGTCGAAGTCGAACTTGATGGCGAGCGCTACATGGCCAACGTGTACCCATCCGAACAATTGGGCTGGAACTTCATCGGTCTGATCAAGCAGGACGAAGTGATGGGATCGGCCACACGCCTGACCTGGCTGATAGCCGTAATTGCTGCAGTACTGGCGATTATTTTCGCAATCCTTGGCGCCAGCTTCGCCTCGCTCATCGTGCGCCCGATTCGCAGTGTGGCCAGCGGTCTGGAAGGCATTGCTCAGGGCGAAGGCGACCTGACCCACAACCTGGATGTGCGTGGCAATGATGAAACGGCGCAACTGGCTAACTGGTTCAACAAGTTCCTCGCCGCGATCCGCAGCCTGATCCAGCACATCGGTCTGGCCGCGAACAAGATTCTCGATACCTCCACCAGCTCGACCCAGGTGTCGAACAACATGGCCGACGCCGCAGGACGTCAGCGTGAAGCGGTGGACATGGTGTCGACTGCTTTCCATGAAATGGTCGCCACGGCCAACGAAGTCGCCCGCTCGTGCAGTCAGGCCGCGGACTCGGCAGACAACGGCCAGCGTCAGGCCCGCGAAGGCCAGCGCCAGATCGACGATGCGGTGAGCAGCGTTGATCAGTTGAGTTCTGAACTGTCCCAATCAGCCACCGCGATGGTGCAGTTGGAAAAAGACAGCAACGCCATTCAGTCGATTCTCGACACCATTCGCTCCATTGCTGAACAGACCAACCTGCTGGCCCTCAACGCAGCCATCGAAGCAGCCCGTGCCGGTGAGCAAGGTCGCGGGTTTGCGGTGGTGGCCGACGAGGTCCGGGCTCTGGCCAAGCGGACGGCTGATTCCACCGCCGAGATCGATAACCTGCTCGGCACCCTCGCCCGTCGCACGTCGTCGGTGACGCAACAGATGAACGCCAGCCTCGCCGTGTCGCAGCAATCGGTCGAGAAAATCGGCCAGGCACGCAGCAGCTTCGGGCAGATCCGTGAGTCGGTGGATGTAATCCGTGACATGAATACCCAGATCGCGACCGCTGCTGAAGAGCAGCACCATGTAGCGGAAGACATCAACCGGCACATCAGCCAGATCCATGGCGATGCGCAGCTGGTGGCCGAACTTGCCGAGTCAGCCCGTGCCGACTCCCGCAGTCTGGCCGCCCTGTCCAGCGAACTGGACAGTCTGGTCAAGCGTTTCCGGACTTGATGGGTAGCGGCGGGTCGAGATAAGCACTTCGACCCGCCGCAACATTCAGAAACATCCAGCCTTCAACACAAATAGAAATAATTCCTGATAGAGACGTTATACTGTAACGAATCTATAAGGAATGTCAGAAATGCCCCCTCGCAAAATGGCCTCATTCGCAGGCCTCGCTTTTGGTCTTTTGGCCGACGCCAGCTACGCAGAACAAACACCGCAAACCTATGAACTCGACACGATCACGGTCAACGCTGACGCCAATTATGAGTCAGCGACGGGCCCGGTCAGCGGCTACCGCGCCACCCGCTCCGCCACTGCCACAAAGACCGATACGGCGATCAAAGACATTCCGCAATCCATCAGCGTGATCCCCGCCAGCGTGCTCAAAGACCTGGGCAGTCATAACGTGGAGCGAGCGCTGGACTACGCCGGGGGTGTATCGAAGCAGAATAACTTCGGCGGCCTGACCCTCTACGAATACAGCATCCGCGGCTTCACTACGTCCGAGTTCTACAAGGACGGTTTCAGCGCCAACCGTGGCTATCCGAGTACACCGGATGCCGCCAACGTCGAGCGCATCGAAGTGCTCAAAGGCCCTGCCGCCAGCCTGTATGGCCGAGGCGACCCCGGCGGTACGGTAAATATCGTCACTAAAAAACCTCAGGCCGATGCCTTCACCACCCTGCAGACCAGCGCAGGCAGTTGGGACCGCTACCGCACCGCACTGGACGTCAACGCCCCGCTGAATGACGACAAGAGCGTGCTTTCCCGAGTGAACCTCGCGGTAGAAGACAACAACAGCTTTCGCGATCACGTCGACAGCAAGCGGGTCTTCGTTGCCCCGACGATCAGTTGGCAACTGAGTCCGGACACGTCTCTGTCGGTGGAGACCGAGTTTGTCCGTCATAGCTCGACCTTTGACCGCGGCATCGTCGCCCCCAACAACAAGTGGAGCGGCATGTCCCGGCGAACCTTCCTCGGTGAGCCAAACGACGGCGACATCGATAACGACAACAACATGATCCAGGCGGCGCTGGAGCATCACTTGAATGACTTCTGGTCGTTGCGTCTGGCCAGTCATTACAAGGAAGGTGAGCTGTCCGGTTACGCCTCGGAAAGCCGCGCACTGAATGCTGACGGCCGTACGGTCAATCGCCGCTACCGCGAGCGGGACATGAACTGGCACGACAGCATTACCCAGCTTGAACTGCGCGGTCTGGTGGACATTGGCAGTTGGGAGCACCAACTGTTGATCGGCACCGAGTACGAGAACTACCGCAAGAACGAGCGCGTGACCAATACCGCGGGCAGCCCGTATGCCATCGATATCTACCAACCGGTTTACGGCCAGCCCAAGCCCAGCGGCATACGTTCCGGTACGGACTTCTTCGAGCACATCGAAAGCCAGGCGCTGAACCTGCAGGACCAGATCGTTTTCACCGACAAGCTGCGCGGCATGATCGGCGCGCGCTTCGAGCATTTCGAACAGAGCATCGACGACTACACCGTCAACCTCACCAACAAGCAGCAGCACAACGCGCAGACCTACCGCACCGGCCTGTTCTACCAGCTCACGCCGCAAGTCGGCCTGTTCGCCAACGCTTCCACTTCGTTTAAGCCCAATAACGGTACTGACGCTGCTCGAAAGAGCTTCGATCCCGAGGAAGGCGTTGGCTATGAAGCCGGCATCAAGACCGAACTGTTCGATGATCGTCTGAGCGCCACCGTCGCCGCTTTCCATATCGAAAAGGAAAACGTACTGACGCCCGAACCGGGCACCGACTTCAGTCGCGCCATTGGCAAGGCGCGCAGCCAGGGTGTCGACCTGCAATTCACCGGGCAAGTGACCGATGCGGTGCGAGTGATTGGCGCGTTTGCCTACATCGACGCAGAGGTCACCAAAGGCGACACGACCATTCCCACGGGTAGCCGCATCCTCGGCGTGGCCAAACGCAGCGGCAGTCTGCTCGGGGTTTACGAGTTTCAGAACGGCCTGCTTAAAGGCTCGGATCTGGGTGCAGCGTTCACGTATGTCGGCGACCGGTCCGGCGAGGCAGGCAAAAGCTTCGAGCTGCCCGCGTACCACACCGTCGACCTGCTGGCGCATTACAAGGCCAATGAAAACGTCACCGTTGGCCTGAACCTGAACAACCTCTTCGACGAGAAATACTTCGAGCGTTCCTACAGCAATTATTGGGTCGCCCCCGGCGAACCACGCAACTTCACCGTCAGCCTTACCCTCAGCCTCTGATTAACAAGGACTTACCATGCATTTTCCAAAAACAATTATGGCCCTGAGCCTGCTCGGCGCTTTCTCCATGCAACAGTCCAATGCCCATGGGCTATGGACCGAAGAGCGGCGCGGCAACATCGAAGTGGTTTACGGCCATGGTGCCGAGGACAGCAAGTTCAAAGCGGAAAAAGTCAGCGGCGCCTGGGCCTATGACATGAATGGCAAGATGATCCCGGTGACCGTCGAACGCCTTGCCGACCATGCGCGGCTACAACCTTTGAGCAAGCCCGCGGTGATGTCCGTCGCACTGAACAACGGCATGTGGTCACAGACTGCGGACAAGAAATGGACCAACGAAGGCCGCACCAAAGTCCCCGGTGCGGTTACAGCGTTGCAGACCTTCAAGTACAGCCTGGCGATCTACGAACCGGGCGTGAAACTGCCAACACTGAAAGGCTTGAAACTGGTCATCGTGCCGCTGGCCGACCCGCTGAACGTCGGCCCCGGCAAAGCGTTACCCGTGCAAGTGCTGCTGGATGGCAAACCGTTGGCAGGGATCAAACTGATCGGCGACTACCGCAGCCAGCCGGATGAAGTCAGCGCAACCACTGACGCCCAAGGCCGGGCCAGTGTCGTGGTGCGCAACGAAGGCCTGAACATCATTGCCGCCGAGACCGTAGTGAAAGTCAGCGGCAATCCGGACATTGATGAGCAAGGGTTGTTTACTTCGCTGACGTTTGTCGGTGAGCCGCATCACGAGTGATAACAACTGATTTGTAATGCTTTTCTGTAGGAGCGCACGAGCACCGCGAGGCCGCGATAGCGGTGTTTCAGACAGATCGCTATCGCGGCCTCGCGGTGCTCGTGCGCTCCTACAGGTCTAGCGTTTGCCTCGAGACACCGCGCCTACAAGTTCAGATATTAGAAATACTTCAACCAGGCAATGTCCTTACGCCGCGCCTTGAAGCTGGCAAATGCTTTGACGGCGGGGAACAAACCTACCGCCAGCAACACCGAACACAACCACACCGCGCCCACCGAATCGAAGCCAAAGTAATTGCCTTTGTTGGTACCCCATATCGCCACGGCTATCAGGTACAGAATCTTCAGCACATACAGGTGCAGCAGGTAGAAGAACATCGGCGCAGCACCGAACACCAGCAACGGCTTGAACCACGCCCGCCCTGCTGCCTTCTCGAACCAGACCAGCAACAACATACCGATGCCCAGCGTCAGGCTGAGGAACAACAGCGATGGCGGGTACTTGGTGATATTGAAAAAGCTCATCACTGTCTGCACGGTGGTCTCACCGATCGACCAGGGCTTCTCGCCGTAACCGTTCACCAGACGCAACAGGAAGAACAGCGCCAGCAGACCCAATCCTGCTAATACCAGACTATTTTGACGCTTGCGCGCATCAGCACCGGATGCGAACCACGGACCCGCCGCGTAACCCAGGGCAATCACACCGATCCACGGCAGCAACGGATATGACGTGCGCAGACGCAAACCATCCCAAGGCACAAGCCAACCGCGATCATGCAGGATCGCCCACGGCACATACATCGCCGACTCCTGAGTGAAGTGCAGCGTATCCAGCAGGTTATGCCCGGCAATGATTACCACGCCGATTACCGCCAGCGCAGGTCTTGGCAGTTTTACCAGGATCGCCAAGGCCACCATGCTCAAACCAATGGCCCAAATCACTTGCAGGTAAACCGTGGTCGGCGGGAACTGGAAGGTCCAGGCGAAGTTCACCAGCGTGACTTCCAGAGCAATCAGGAACAGCCCGCGCTTGAACAGAAAGCCAGACACCTCACTCGCCCCGTGGCGTTCGCCGTAGAGATAAGCCGACAGACCGGTCAAGAAGATGAACAGCGGCGCACACAGATGCGCCAGCGTGCGGCTGAAAAACAATTCAGGCGGCGTGGTGGTCACGTCCATCGGGTCTGAAACCTGGAGGTGCAGCAGGAAGGTTTCGCGAACATGGTCGAGCAACATGAACAGAATGATCAGGCCGCGCAACGCGTCAATCGATTGCAATCGAGTGGAAGCCTGAGGCTTCAGAGGGAGGGTCGTCATTGAAAAACTCATGGTGAGGGATTGGTGCGAAAGCGGCTGCTATCAGTTCAAACGAACGACTGCGCACAATCTTGAAAAAGCGCATTAATGTTATGTTATATCAACAACCAGTACAATTAGCCGTGGTGAGGTTATGCAGGATCTGCTCCAGAATGCTCACGGGTGTGCAGGAGCCAGTCAGTTAACAGCCATAACGTTATTCACTAATGTTATTTAAATATTTTTTCTTATACCTATATCGTCTGCCCATCGTTTACATCTTTCTTTGTTCAACGCTGGAGCACGGCATGACAAACACCTCGACACGTCGCCCTCGACTTTCCCGTCTGGCCACCTCGCTGGGCCTGGCGGCGACGCTTCTGACCGGCAGCTTCGCCATGCCAACCGCCGCGCAGGCTGAAGGGCAACTGCGCATCGCCGAACAATTCGGCATCGTTTACCTGCTACTCAACGTTGTGCGTGATCAGAACCTGATCGAGAAGCACGGCAAGGCGGATGGCGTGGACATCAAGGTCGACTGGACGCAATTGTCGGGTGGCGCCGCCGTCAATGACGCACTGCTGACGGGCGCTGTTGATATTGCCGGTGCGGGTGTCGGGCCATTGCTGACCATCTGGGACCGGACCCACGGCAAGCAGAACGTCAAGGCCGTCGCTTCGTTGGGTAACTTCCCCTACTACCTGGTCAGCAACAATCCCAAGGTAAAAACCATTGCGGACTTCACCGAGAAGGATCGCATCGCGGTCCCTGCGGTGAGCGTTTCGGTTCAGTCGCGTTATCTGCAATATGCGTCGGCCAAGCTCTGGGGCGATGCGGAATATGCCCGGCTGGATAAATACACTGTCAGCCTGCCGCACCCTGACGCAGCGGCAAGCATCATCGCAGGCGGCACCGAGCTGACCGGGCACTTCTCCAACCCGCCGTTCCAGGAGCAGGAAGTAGCAGCCAAAGGCGTGCATGTGGTGCTCAACACCTATGACCTGCTGGGTCCGAACTCGCCGACACTGCTGTTCGCCACCGAGAAATTCCGCAACGAGAATCCGAAGACCTATAAAGCGTTCATTGAAGCACTGAGCGAAGCTGAAGACTTTATCCGCAAGGACAAAGGCGCTGCGGCAGACACTTACATTCGTGTCACCAAGGCGAAGATCAATCGGGATGAGCTGCTGAAAATCATCGACAACAAGGACTTCGAGTTCACCATCACACCGAAGAACACCTACCCACTGGCCGAATTCCTGCACCGCGTCGGCGCGATCAAGAACAAGCCTGCGTCGTGGAAGGACTACTTCTTCCAGGATGCGAAGCCGTTGCAGGGTAGCTGAGATTAAACCTGACTGTAGGAGCTGCCGAAGGCTGCGATGGCGGTGTTTCAGGATGATCGCTTTCGCAGCCTTCGGCAGCTCCTACAGGGTCCTGCTCAAGTCTTTGGCAGACGCTCTTATTCGACACCCCGCAACCCACTCATCAACTCTTCCCGGCACTTGAGCAGCGCTTTCTCGATGCTTTCCCTGGCCTGGACAATTCTCCAGGCCGGGCCCGCCACGTCAATTGAATAGGAGCCTTGCGGGGTTTGCAGACTCACGGCCACCGAAGACACACCCTGGGTGTGCTCTTCATTACCGAACGCGATCCCGGTCTGTCGGATGTCATCCAGTTGCTCAAGCAGCAGCGGCAAGGTCAGGGTGTTGGCCGTCAGCGCCTTGATCTTGCGGCCGATCAATTTGACCACTGACTCGTTGTCCATCCTGGCCAGCAAGGCCTTACCACCGCCAATGCCATAGATGTTCAGAATGCCCCCGGGCCCGGAAGAAACCCTCAAGGAATGACTCGACACCACGGTGTGCAAAATCAATAGCTCAGCCCCCGCAGCACTGGCCAGCACAATGGTCTCGCCGGTTTCCGCCCCAAGCTTTTCAAGATAAGGCCGCGCCTTCTGCACGATGTCCACATGACTGTGAGAAGCCAGACGCATCAGCGCCGGGCCCAGACAGATTCCGCCTCGTCCGTGGACTTCCAGCAGCTCTTCAAGCGCCAGCGCATCGACCAGTCGCTGCACCGTGGAGCGAGGCAATTCACAGCGTTTGGCGATTTCCCCAAGGCTCAAGCCAGCAGGCTCTCCTTCGAGGCTGCGCAGGATCGCCGCTGCACGGGAAATAACCTGTACACCACCGCGATCTGAATCCGTCGTCGTCATGGACACACCTTGTCATAAGTACCACTGATTGATACAGTGTACCGCCTTGCAGTTAATAACTGAAACACCCTCAGCAGGATTTTTTACGTGTCAGCGCCTTCCCCACCGCCCTCTCCGGCTCCCTTTACACTCCGTCTGGCCCTGGGTCTGATCGGCGTGCTGATTGCGGCTCTGACCTCCGGGATCAATGATCGCGTCACCGATATCACGCTGGCCGACATTTTAGGCGTGTACGGTCTGGGACACGATGACGGCACCTGGATTAGCTCCGTCTACGCTGCTGCCGAAGTCTCGGCCATGTTGCTTGCCCCCTGGTTTGCAGTGACCTTTTCCCTGCGCCGCTTCGCCATTGTCGCGACCTTCGCGTTTACTTTTTTCGGCGCCATCATTCCCTTCGCGCCCAACCTGGAAAGCCTGGTCACCCTACGCATATTGCAAGGCATCGCAGGCGGTGCGCTGCCGCCGTTGTTGATGACGGCCGCATTACGTTTTCTGCCTTGGCATATCAAGTTGTACGGTTTGTCCGCCTACGCGCTGACGGCTACCTTCGGCCCCAACCTGGCGATGCCGCTGGCTGCACTGTGGACCGAAGGCGTCGATTGGCGAATGGTGTTCTGGCAGATCATCCCTTCAGGGCTGATCGGCGCGGCGTTGATTGCTTATGGATTGCCCCAGGACCCATTGCGTCTGGAACGCTTCAAACAGGCTGACTGGCGCGGAGCGTTGCTGGGGGTCAGCGGCATCACCATGCTGGTCATCGCCCTCACCCAAGGCGAGCGTCTGGACTGGCTCAACTCATCACTGATCAGCTTCCTGTTACTGGGCGCTGCAGTGTGTCTGCCCGCGTTTCTGATCAATGAATGGTTTCATCCGCTGCCGCTGTTAAAGCTGCAATTGCTCAAGCGCCGCAACTTCAGTTACGGCTTGATCACGTTGTGTCTGTTTCTCTTTGTCGGGCTGGCAGGCAGCGCAATTCCGGCGTCTTATCTGACTCAGATTCAAGGTTACCGCCCGCTGCAAACCATGCCCACGGCGTTGATTATCGCCTTGCCGCAACTGCTGATTGCCCCGCTCGTGGCGCTGGTAATCAACCGCAACTGGGTCGACTCGCGCTATGTAATTGCCTCCGGCCTCGGCTTGCTGACCATCGCCTGCCTTGGCGGTTCACAGATCACCAGCGAATGGATTCGCGACGATTTCTACCTGCTGCAATTACTGCATACCTTCGGCCAGCCGTTGGTGGTAGTGCCATTGTTGATGAATGCAACCGGCGTGATCCAGCCTCTTGAAGGTCCGTTCGCATCATCCATGGTCAACACGTTGCGCGGGCTGTTTTCAGTGATTGCCGGGGCTGCGCTGGAAAACTTCGTTACCCATCGCGAGCACTTCCACTCCAGCGTTCTGCTCGACGGCGTGGGCACAAGGCTGCAGGGTCTTGAGCCCTTGCATAGCGTTCAGAGCACTGCTGCGCTGGCCCGTCAGGTCAAGGAACAAGCCTACGTATTGAGTTTCAGTGATGCCTTCCTCGCATTGCTGGCCGTCATCGGCGTTTTGCTGGTCATTCTGCTGACCCTGCCCAAGCGCGCCTATCCACCGCAACCTCCGGTACCGTCATGAAACAGCACAGAACCGCCCTCTCCCTGGCCTGCGTCGCCGTCGTCGTTTGTCTCGCTTACATCGGTTATCGCCTGATCAGCGGCGGCACCGTGCAACAGACCGACGACGCTTATATCCGCGCCGACTCGGTACTGGTTTCGCCGCGCCTTTCCGGGCAGATCAGCAAAATCGCCGTTGACGACAACCAGTGGGTCAAGGCTGGAGACTTGCTGGCTGAAATCGACAACGCCGATTACCGGGTCGCGCAACTGTCGGCCAAGGCCAACGTTGAAGCAGCATCGGCACAGATTCAGAACCTCAAGGCCAGTATCCAGCGTCAGGCTGCGGTCATCGATCAAGCCGCCGCGACCACCCGCGCCACCGCTGCATCACTCAAATTCGCTCAGGAAAACGCCAGGCGTTACCTGAACCTGTCCAACGCCGGAGCCGGTACTCAGCAGGAACGCCAGAAAGCCGATGCGGAACTGCTGGGATGGCAGGCCGCGAGAGACCGTGATGAAGCCTCGCGCGTCGCGGCATCCAAAAGCCTGGATGTGCTCAAGGCGCAACTGGAAGTCGCCAAGGCGGCGCTGGAGAAGGACCGAGCGGCCTTGCAACAGGCGGATCTGAATCTGTCCTATACCCGCATTACCGCACCGCAAGACGGCATGGTCGGCCAGCGCTCGGTCCGGGTCGGCGCTTATGTTTCTCAGGGGCAAGCCTTGATGGCCGTTGTGCCGTTGCAGGACGCCTTCGTGGTCGCCAACTTCCGCGAAACCCAACTGGCTCACATGCAGCCGCAACAGAAAGTCGAGCTGAGCGTGGACAGCTTCCCCGATCACACCTTCAGCGGTTACATCGACAGTATTGCCCCGGCGACCGGTGTCTCGTTCTCGCCGATTGCGCCGGATAACGCGACGGGCAATTTCACCAAAGTCACTCAGCGCCTGCCGGTGAAAATCAGGTTCGATGCCGATCAGCCGGATCTGCAGAAGCTGCGGATCGGCATGTCGGTCGTGGCGCGTATCGACACCGCGCAGGAGCATTGAGATGAAACGTTGCCTGCTGTTCGCCGCCATGGTCAGCCTCGGTGCCTGCTCGGTCGGCCCGGACTTTCAACGCCCGCAAGCGCAACTGCCGCAGACCTGGCAGACCAACGTCCGCCCCGGTACGGCACCGGGCAGCCCTGCTGACAGCCAGTGGTGGCAGCAACTGGGCGACCCGCAATTGACCGCGCTGGTGGAGCGCGCTGCAAAGGCCAATCTCGACGTGCGCGCCGCCAGTAATCGCCTGGAGCAAAGCCGGGTGATGCGTCAGGTGACCGGCAACCAGCAATTACCCGGTGTTGCCGGCAATGGCAGTTACCGTCGTGCGCGCAACAGCGCCGAAGGCCTTAATGATCCTTCCGGCGAACAAGGCCAGGCCCCGTTTGAACTGTGGAGCGCCACGCTGGACGCCAGTTGGGAGCTCGACCTGTGGGGGCATGTACGACGCAACGTCGAAGCCGCCGATGCGGAAATCGAGCTGACCCAGGCCCAGCGCGACGGCGTGCTGTTGAGCATCGCCGCCGAGACCGCCACCGATTACATTCGTCTGCGCGGCGTGCAGGCCAAGCTCGGTGTAGCCCGGCAGAACCTGGAGATCGCCAGACAGAGCCGGGCGTTGACTCAGGCCCGTTTCGACAATGGCGTGACCACCAACCTCGACACCTCCAACGCTGCGGCGCAAGTGGCGACCATCGAAGCGGTGATTCCAACCCTGGGTGCCGAACAGGATCGCCTGATCAACGCCCTGAGTTATCTGCTCGCCGAACCGCCTCGTGCGTTGAGCGCTGAACTGCTCGAACCGAAAAGCATTCCTCATCCGGCACCGGACGTGCCGCTGGGTCTGCCCTCGGAACTCGCCCAAAGACGCCCGGATATCCAGCAAAGCGAAGCCGCCCTGCACAGAGCCACCGCAGCAATCGGCGTTGCACAAGCTGACTTTTATCCACGGATCAGCCTGGGTGCGAGCTTCGGTACGCAAGCGCGGGACGGCTCGGATGTGGGTGCGTGGAGCTCCCGCCAATGGACCTATGGCCCTAGCCTATACCTGCCGATCTTTCAGGGCGGCCGCCTGACCGGCACTCTGGAACTGCGTAAACGCCAGGAACAGGAAGCAGCGTTGAATTACCAGCGTGTCGTGCTCGGCGCCTGGCATGAAGTCGATAACGCCATGACCGACTATGCCGCAGAGAAGCACAAGCACAGCGCCCTGCAGGAAGCCGTCAGCCAGAACAACATCGCCCTGAGCACCGCCCGTGACCGCTACACACAAGGGGCAGCAGATTTCATCAACGTGCTCAATGTGCAACGGGCATTGCTGGATACCCAGAGTGCTCTTGTGGACAGCGCGACGGCGGCTGCGATTGACCGGATCAGACTGTACCGCGCACTGGGCGGTGGTTGGCCAAAGGGGTGAAACACTATGGACAAGTGTTCACATAACTGTGGGAGCTGGGCTTGCCCGCGATAGGTCTGGGCGCGATCTAAAGTGAACCGTATCCAGCCTTATCGCGAGCAAGCTCGGCTCCCACAGGGATAGACGTAATCCCCATAAAAAAACAGGCTGCCCTCATGCCAAAGGAACAGCCTGTAAAAACAACGAAGTTTTTGAGTCGCTTTCAGCTCATCACTTGGCAGTGATCACCGACAATTTGGTAATCCCTGCCCGCTCGATAGACGCCATGGCGCGCGCCACTTCCCCGTAGTTCACGCCATCGTCAGCCTGCAATTGCACGCGTACGTCCGGGGCTTTTTCCCTGGCGGCCTTTAGGTTGGTTTCCAGCAGATCCGGCTGGATTTCATCCTTGTTGATGAACAGCTTGCCCTGCCCGTCGATGCTCACCACCAGCGGATCTTTCTGCTCTACCGGGGCGACCGATTCGGTCTTCGGCAAATTGATCGGGATCGAGTTGGTCAGCAGTGGCGCAGTGACGATGAACACCACCAGCAGCACCAGCATCACGTCCACCAGCGGCGTGACGTTGATCTCGCTCAGGACTTCATCGCTGTCTTGTGTGGAGAAAGCCATCTCAGGAGGCCTCCTGCACTTTCTGGCCAACTGTCGGTGCAGCGTGCTTGTGCAAAACAGGGTGCAGCAGGACGCGGAACGAGTTCTTCTGGGCCAGGCTGTAGAAGTCGTGAGCGAAGTCATCCAGATCAGCAGCGGTCAGTTTCAGGCGACGCAGAAAGTAGTTGTAAACCAGCACAGCCGGTACCGCGACTGCAATACCGACGCCGGTGGCGACCAGTGCTGCGCCAATCGGACCGGCAACCGTTTCGAGGCTCGCCGACCCCGCCGCACTGATGCCTTTCAAGGCGGACATGATGCCCCAGACCGTGCCGAACAGACCGATAAAGGGCGAGGTGCTGCCGATACTGGCAACCACCGCCAGACCGGTTTCCAGCGAGCGGCGCTCGCGAACGATCTGCTGACGCAGGGCGCGTTCCAGGCGGTCCTGATGATTGATCGCCTGACTCAGGTCAGTGGCTTGCGCGCCATCCGGCACCTGAATCGCGGCATAACCGGCCAACGCCACACGAGCGGCGGCACCCGGTTGTTCCTGAGCCAGTTGCGCGGCGGAGTCAAGGCTCGATGCAGCCCAGAATTGCTTGTGGAATTTGCGGTCCTGATTCTTCAGGCGGGTGAACTGAACGCCCTTGAGCAGGGCCAGTCCCCAGGTGGCAACGGAAAACAGGACCAGCAGCCAGATGACGGCGTGCTCGACGGATTCGAAAGGGGAAGCAAGTAGGTTCATGGCACGGCTCTCTCTGAACAAGGCATGTGTGGTGTAGCGATGCGCCTTTTGTTCAGGTAGCTCGCGAGGTCAATCTGATGTCTGGACTCCGATCGGGTAGTGACCGAATCCTGACTGGAATAATCAGCGAATCTTGAAATCGATGGGCACGCTGACCCAACCGTCCTGGGCGACGTCGCCCTGCTTGGCCGGTACGAAACTCCAACGTTTCACTGCTGCCAGGGCCGCGTCGTCGAGCTGATCGCGTCCGCTGCTTTTCTGCAGTTGAATCTCACCCGGTTTGCCGCTGGCCAGTACCTGCACGCGCAGCAACACCGTCCCTTCCCAGCCGCGACGCATGGCCAGTGCCGGGTATTCCGGGGCCGGGTTTTTCAGGTAACCGGCGTTGGCAGATGCAGGCGTTACCGGTTTTGGTGCAGGTGGCGCGGGCGGCGCAGGGGCTGCAACCGGTTGCGGCGGTGCCGGTGGTGCTGGCGGTTGTTCCACGGGTTTGGCGACCGGCTTGGGCACAGGTTTGACCACTGGCTTAGGCTTTGGAACAGGCTTGGGCGGTGGCGGTTTGACCGCGAGTTCGTCTTCCACTGGCGGTGGCGGTTCCTGAACCACCGGTTGCACGATGGGCTCGGGCGGCGGTGGTGGAGTCTCGACAACCGGCGGCGCAGGTTGAGAAAACTCGATGGTCATAGGTGGAACTTCGGGTGGCGCTACCGGCAGCGGCGCTGGCGGATTCTGGTTGACCCAGTAAATGACCGCGCCGTGCAACACCAAGGCGAATACTCCCAGCAACACGGCCTCACGACGGCTCAAAATCCGTTTCGGCGTGCTGTGCAGACGCGACAGCGCCAAGGGACCGCGATAAACGCGCCCCAGATCGAGCAGTTCGCCGCCCGGTGCCGGACGCCACAGCACATCAAGTGCGCTGGCGCTTTGGACATTGCCCATTGTCTGCTCCTGCAAAACCTTCAAATGAAAAGCCCAAGGCAGAGCGGATGGCTCTGCGACGACGCTTGAGTTAAATAATCCACGAGACGATATATTTCTTAAAAGAATATTTTCTCAGATGGTTATTCGTTAATTGCATAACACCCGATTTCAATTTGCGAACGCTGACCTGTGGGAGCCGGGCTTGCCCGCGATAAGTCTGGACGGGATTCAAAGTGAACCGAGTCCAGTCTTATCGCGAGCAAGCTCTGCTCCTATCAAACTAACTACAACTATTTGATTTGGAGTACTTTTTCATCTGTAGGAGCGCGCTTGCCCGCGATCGCGTCAGCACAGGCAATATATTCATCGACTGACAGACCGAATCGCGGGCAATGTGGATCGCCACCCCGGTCACTCCTACAGGGTCCGTGTTTGCTGCGCGACAGCGTGGTGTCAGGGACACCGGGGCGACTCCCACAGGAAAAATATCCCAGCTCGGAATCACGTACTCTCCCGCTCAATCACTTCACACTTGAGCAGATTCAAGCGCTGTAACTCACCCTCCAGCTCGACCACTCCAAGACTCTGCAACAGCCGTGTGGCGGCCAGCACACCGATCTCCAGCGCAGGAGGTTTGATCGTGCTCAAACTGGGCAGCAGCATCTCGGCAAAGGCGTAATCACCAAACCCCAGCACTGCACAATCCTGCGGAATACGCAGCCCTGCGCGTTGCCCCGCCAGGAGGCCGCCCGCCGCCAGGTTGTCATTGGCGAAGACAATCGCATCGGGTTTTTCAGCCGCGCTCATCAACGCCTGCATCGCCTGTTTACCTGCTTCGAAGGGGGCGCGATCCGGATCCGGTGCAAACAGGATCGGCGTCATCCCCAGCTCGATCAGCGTCGCCGCGCAGCCGTCGCGGCGCTCGATGGCACTGAAGTCACCCGCCGCGCTGTTCTGCACGAAAGCAATCCTTCGGTAACCCTTGCCGTGCAGGTAACGCGCAGCGGTGACACCCACTTCGTAGTGGGAAAAACCAATCTGGATCGGCGCACGATCCGGCTGGTAATCCCAGGTTTCCACCAGTGGAATGTCCGTGTCAGCCAACATTTTCTCGGTGCCCACGCTGTGAAAATGGCTGGTCACTACCAGTGCTGCAGGTGACCAGCCGAGAAAGGCGCGAACGGCGTTTTCCTCCTGCTCGACCGAGAAGTAACTCGACGCCAGCAGCAACTGATATCCGTGCCGCGTGAGCGTGTCGCTGAAGCCCTGAATGGTGCTGGCGAAGATCGGCCCGGAGATGTTCGGCACCACCATTCCGACGATTCGCCCGCGGGCCGACGCCAGACCGCCCGCCACCAGATTGGGTACATAACCCAGCTCCGCCACTGCGGCCGCAATACGCTCGCGGTGCTCGTCCGAGACCTGATCCGGCTGATTGAAATAACGCGAGACCGTCATCGTCGAAACACCGACGTGTTTAGCCACCGTATCCAGCGTGATGCGCCCTGCCCCGCGGCGTTTGCGGGGCGGACTTTTCTGATCGCTCAAGGCTGATGCTCTTCTAACAAAAAGGAATATAAAAGTAATTTTTGATTATTGGACGATCTATCCAATCTTTACTGATACTGACGATGTTAGCGCTAACGGAATGATCTTGTCAGCTACTCGCTTGAGCGAATGCCGCCGGAACACAGCCAACGCCTACATCAGGAGCAGCGACCGAAGAGTCGCGGCAGTCAGGGCATCTTTCAAGCGAGCATCGAACATGCAACACACCTCTGGGGACATCATCAAACCGGCGCGCCTGGCGCAGGCGATCGCAGCAGCACTGGCACTGACTTCACTACAAGGCCTCGCCGCCGACAGCAACACGACCAATACCGACGGCCAGACCGCAACCCTGCAAGCGGTGACGGTAACGGCCACCCGCCGCGAAGAATCGCTGCAGAAAGTACCGGTGGCGGTCTCTGTGGTTGAAGGCGAACAGCTGGAGCGCGATAACCGTAACGGCGTATCCAGCATCGTCCAGCAGATCCCCAGCCTGAACTTCCGCACCGGCGCATCGAACAAGGACACCTCGTTGTTCGTTCGTGGTGTGGGCACCATTTCCACCTCACCCGGCGTCGAGCCGACGGTTGCGACGGTGGTCGACGGCGTGGTTTACGCCAGGCCTGGTCAGGCGACGCTGGATTTGCTCGATCTGGATCGCATCGAAGTGTTGCGCGGCCCGCAAGGCACGCTGTTCGGCAAGAACGCGTCGGCGGGCGTGCTTAACGTGATCAGCAAGTCACCCACTGAAGAAACCCACGGTTACATCGATCAGTCGTACTACAGCGGCAACGAAAGCCGTACCCGTTTCGGCATCGGCGGCAGCCTCATCCCGGATACCCTCAAAGCTTCGATCACGACCCTGTTCGGCAGCTATGACGGCAACGTCGACAACAAGGCCAACGGTCAGGAGGTCAACGGTTACAACCGCAAGGGCGCGCGCGGCAAGCTGGAATTCACGCCCAACGATGACGTCAAACTGACCGTGATCGCCGACTACATGCAGTCCAATGATGACGCGCCGAACGGGGTGGTCAGTTCCACGCTGAACCCGGCGTTTGCCGGTGCTCTGGCGCCGGTACGCGCCAGCGACCATAACCGTGACATCGTCAGCGATTACCGCAGCCACGTCGAAGACATCAACAAGGGATTGTCGGCCCAGCTGGACTGGAATCTGGGTGACTACACCCTGACGTCGATCACCGCCTGGCGCGGCTGGAACAACACTCAATGGCAGGACGGCGATCGCTTGTCGAAGATCACGGCGGCATTCCCCGGTACTGAAGACAAGGGCGACCTGGACTTCAATCAGTACTCGCAGGAACTGCGTCTGGCCTCGCCAAAAGGTCAGTTTCTGGAGTACGTCGGTGGCCTGTATTACATGCATGGCAAGGATGAAGAGACCTATCGCCGCACGCTGGTCACGCCAACCGCCAGCGCCGTGGGTGTCGCCGATTATGGGACGACCAGCGACAGCTATTCGGTGTTTGGCGAAAGCACGCTGAACTTCACCCCGGCCTTCCGCGGGATCGCGGGTTTGCGCTGGACCCACGACGAACTGAAATACGATCATCGCCGGGTTTCGACCTCGCCTACCGCAGTGGCAGGCATCAACCCCGGCACCAGCAGTTCCGGTTCGGTGGATGAAGATGGCTGGTCAGGGCGTCTGGGTCTGCAATACGACCTGACCGACAACGTCATGACCTACCTGACCTACTCGCGCGGGTATAAAGGCCCGGCCTATAACGTGTTCTTCAATATGCAGCCGCGTGATACTGACGCGCTCAAACCAGAGACTTCCAATACCTGGGAACTGGGCGTCAAGGCCACCAGCTGGAACAATCGTCTGGTCACCAACCTGGCGGTATTCCACAGCGACTACGACAACTATCAGGCGAACTTCCTCGATACCGTGGCCGGCAGCGTAGTCACGCGACTGATCAACGCGGGCAGTGTTTCCACCGAGGGCGTGGAAGCTGACTTCGCCTTGCAAGCCACGCAAAACCTCAAGCTTTCCGGCGCAGTGGCTTACACCAGGGCCCGTATTGATACCTTCTCATGCCCGGCGGGCGCGGCGGCATCGTGCAACGTTGACGGCAAAACCCTGCCCTTCTCTCCGGACTGGAAAAGCTACGTGCGGGCTGACTACAGCATCCCGCTGGACAATGGCCTGGATGTTGAACTGGGCACGGATTACAGCTGGCAGAGCGAAGTGCAGTACGACATCACTCAAAACCCGGACACTGTGCAAGGTGCCTACGGCATCTGGAACGCCAGCGTCGCACTGGCCGACTACAACAAGGGTTGGCGCGTGGCGCTACTGGCCAAGAACCTGGCAGACAAGTCCTACTCTCCCGGCCTGGCCGCTACCGGCAACTACATCACCCGCGCGGTACCGCGTGATGACGAGCGGTATTTCGGGGTGCAGTTGCGTAAGGATTTTTGATGCGCAGAAAGTAACCCTGTAGCACAGCAAAAAGGGGCCCTGTAGGAGCTGCCGAAGGCTGCGATGACGGTGTGTCAGGACAAAAGCTTTCGCAGCCTTCGGCAGCTCCTACAAGGATTCTTCTCGCTGCCGACATCGCACTTGATTCAACAAGGAACTCACATGAGCAACACTCCACGCCAACTCAAACTCGGCGCCTTTCTCATGGCCACCGGGCACCATGTGGCGGCCTGGCGTCATCCGGATGTACCGGCCAACGCCGGGCTGGATTTCAAGCATTACAAACATTTGGCCCAGGTGGCCGAAGCAGCGAAATTCGACGCGCTGTTCGTCGCTGACAGCGTGGCTGCCGCAACAGGCGCCAGCGCCAGTCACATGGCGCGCTCCGATCATTTTGAACCGCTGACATTGATGTCAGCGTTGAGCGCAGTCACCGAACACATCGGCCTGATCTGCACCGCCACCACCAGTTACAACGAGCCGTATCACGTGGCGCGTAAGTTCGCGTCGCTGGATCATCTGTCTGGTGGCCGTGCGGGCTGGAATCTGGTGACCTCAGACGCTGCCGCCGAGGCACAGAATTTCGGCCGGGACGAACACATCGGTCACGCTGAACGCTACAGCCGCGCGCGCGAGTTTCATCATGTGGTGACCGGCCTATGGGACAGTTGGGAAGACGACGCCTTCGTGCGTGACAAGGCCAGCGGCGAGTATTACGACCCGGCCAAGCTGCATGTGCTGGATCATCAGGGCGAACACTTCCGGGTCAAAGGCCCGCTGAACGTCGCCCGCTCACCTCAGGGCCAACCGGTGATCGTGCAGGCGGGCTCTTCCGAAGTGGGTCGTGAACTGGCGGCTGAAACCGCCGAAGTGGTGTTCACTGCTCAAACCTCGCTGGCCAATGCCCAAGCGTTCTATGCCGATATCAAAGGCCGCATGGCACGCTTCGACCGTGATCCTGACAGCCTGAAAATCATGCCCGGCGTGCTTGTTGTAGTGGGCGACAGTGAAGCCCTTGCCAGGGAAAAATTCGAAGCATTTCAGGAACTGGTGGAGCCGAAAGTCGGTGTCGCATTGCTCGGCCGCATGCTGGGCAACTTCGACCTGTCCGCTTACGCCCTCGACGAACCGCTGCCGCCGCTACCGTTGACCGACAGCGGGCAGCAAAGCCGCCAGAAGCTGCTGACCCAGCTGTCCAGGGATGAAAACCTGACCCTTGCTCAACTGGGCCGGCGCATTGCCGGAGGACGTGGTCACTACAGCCTGATCGGCACCCCGACGCAAATCGCTGACCAACTGCAAGCCTGGTTCGAAGAACGCGCTGCCGACGGCTTCAATGTGTTGGTGCCGCACCTGCCCGGCGGTCTTGAAGACGTTGCTCGTTACGTGGTGCCTGAACTACAACGTCGTGGGCTGTTCCGCACCGAGTACAGCGGCAGCACGTTGCGGGAGAACCTCGGCCTGCAACGGCCACGTCATCGTTTTTCCGGAGGATTCTGAGTGAACTGCAATCCCTTGAGAGTCGCCAGCCTGCTGCTGGTATGGAGCCTTTCGTGCAGCGCATTCGCGCTCAATGGCGACCCGCGCCCGGACGCACCTGAACTGGCCGCACGCGGCGCTTATCAAGTGGGCGTACGCACTGTTGATGTGGTTCACCGCGATCAACTCAATATCCTCGCGGCGACCAGCACGGACAGCAATCCGCGTTACGACCGGCCGCTGCGTCTGGAAGTCTGGTATCCCGCGCAACTGAAAAAAGGCCAGGCCGAGCTGAGCACGTACACCGATGTGCTGGGCGCAGGCGCCAACAACCCGGCCCGGCCCAATACTCCGTTCACGTTCGAAGGCCGCGCTGCCCGCGATGCGCAGCCGCTCAAGGACAAAGCGTTTCCGCTGGTGATCGTGTCCCACGGTTATCCGGGCTCACGCCTGCAGATGAGTTACCTGACCGAGTTCCTCGCCTCCCACGGCTATGTCGTCGTCGCTATTGATCACACGGAATCCACCCGCGCCGACAGGGCCGGTTTCGCCAGCACCCTGCTCAACCGCCCTCTGGATATTCTGTTTGTACTGGACCAGATCACGGACTGGGCGACATCGGGCAGCGGTAACCCTTTCGCCGGAAAAATAGACGTCAGCCACACCGCGCTGCTCGGCTATTCCATGGGCGGCTACGGCGTGCTGAATGCAGCGGGCGTCGGTACCGGTGCTGCGGCTTTACGCTTTGTCCCCGGCACGGCTTTGCAGGCCAGACAAGCGGGCAGTCCGGATTTCGAGGCTAAAAGAGACACCCGCATCAAAGCGCTGATCGCCTTCGCGCCATGGGGTGGCCAGCAAGGCCTGATGGACGAAAAAGGGCTGGCGGGCCTGCGCGTGCCCAGCCTGTTCATCGCAGGCGATCAGGACGATGTCGCCGGTTACGCTGACGGGGTCAGACGCCTGGCAGAAGGCGCGAAAAACGCGGACCGCTACCTGCTGGTTTACGAAAACGCACGGCATAACATTGCGCCCAATCCCCCGCCTGCAGCCGCGAGCAGTCACCCCGACGACTTTTCCGCCTATGCTGAGCCGGTGTGGGACAGCAGTCGCATCAACAACATCAACCAGCACTTTGTCCTGGCCTTTCTCGATCAGCAGCTCAAAAGCGTCGATCGCCAGCCGTGGCTGACTCTGGTGCCACGGGCCGCCGACGGCAAATGGTCGAAAGACGAAACCGGACGCGAAAAACCTGATCACAGTTACTGGAAAGGCTTCAAGAATCGCAGCGCTCTGGGCCTGGAGTTCTATCACTGGCCAGCGCAAGCGACCCCGTCTTCGACTACCCAAAGAGACCCACAATGACTTATACCGCTGCCGAAAATCGCTACGAAAAAATTCCCTATCGCCGCACCGGCCGCAGTGGGCTGGTCCTGCCTGCACTTTCGCTGGGCCTTTGGCACAACTTTGGCGACAGCACGCCGCTCGACACCCAACGCGCCATGCTGCGCACGGCGTTCGATCTGGGCATCAATCACTTCGATCTGGCCAACAACTATGGCCCACCCTATGGCAGCGCCGAGACTAATTTCGGCAAGCTGTTCCAGGAGGACTTCAAGCAGTATCGCGATGAGCTGATCATCTCCACCAAAGCCGGTTGGGACATGTGGCCCGGCCCTTACGGGCAAGGTGGTGGCTCGCGTAAATACGTGCTGGCCAGCCTCGATCAGAGCCTGCAGCGCATGGGCCTGGATTACGTGGATATCTTTTACTCGCATCGCTTCGACCCGGACACGCCACTGGAAGAAACCGCCAGCGCCCTGGCCACTGCCGTGCAACAGGGTAAGGCGCTGTACATCGGCATTTCCTCATACTCCGGCAGTAAAACCCGTGAAATCGCCGCGCTGCTGAAAGAGTGGAAAGTGCCGTTGTTGATTCACCAGCCGGCCTACAACCTGCTCAATCGCTGGGTAGAAAAGGACTTGCTGGACACCACCGATGAGCTGGGCGCCGGAGTGATCGTCTTTACCGCACTGGCCCAGGGTTTGCTGACCGACAAGTACCTCAACGGTGTGCCGCAGGATGCCCGGGTCAACCGTCCGGGGGGCGGTTCGTTGCAGGCGTCGCACTTGTCCGAAGCCAACATCGCTCACGTTCGCGCCTTGAACGAGATCGCCAAACGTCGCGGCCAGAGCCTTGCGCAAATGGCCCTGGCGTGGACCCTGCGCGACCCGCGCGTGACCTCGGCCCTGATTGGTGCGAGCCGTCCGGAGCAAATCGTCGAGAACGTCGAAGCACTGAAGAACCTCAAGTTCAGTCAGGAAGAACTAACCGAAATCGACCGCTTCGCTCAGGAAGGCGGCATCAACCTCTGGGAGAAACCGTCGTTGGCGGAGTGAAATCCCAAACGCTGTAAATGCCTTATGGATTGCATTACCCCTGGAAAATTCAATTCCACTGTGAAATGCATTCTCCTGTGGGAGCGGTGCTTGCCCGCGATACATGAGACGCGGATTGAAGACATACCGCGTTATCGTTAATCGCGGGCAAGCACCGCTCCCACAAGGGATCTTCATTAGCCTGACGATTTATTTGCAGTCAGAGATAAGTGAGCAAAAATGAAATCCATCGCACTACTCTTCGCAGGCCTCCTTGGCCTTGCATCGACCCACTCTGCCCTGGCGGCAGACCCACAGACCCTGCGAGTTGGCTACCAGAAAGGCTCCATCGCCCTGGTGATCGCCAAGGAAAAAGGCCTGCTGGAAAAACGCTTCGCCGACACCAAAATTCAATGGATAGAATTCCCGGCGGGTCCTCAAATGCTTGAGGCGCTCAACATCGGCGCACTGGATTTAGGTTCCACCGGCGATATTCCGCCGCTGTTTGCTCAGGCGGCTGGTGCTGATCTGGTCTACGTCGGTGCCGAACCCGCCAAGCCCGCCGCAGAAACCATCCTGGTGCGCAAGGACAGCCCACTGCAAAACGTCGCTGACCTGAAAGGCAAGAAAGTCGCCTTTCAGAAAGGCTCCAGTTCCAACAACGTATTGCTGCGTGCGCTGAACAAAGCCGGGTTGACCTTCAAGGACATCCAGCCGATTTACCTCACCCCAGCCGACGCCCGTGCCGCCTTCGAACAAGGCAGCGTCGATGCCTGGGCGATCTGGGACCCTTATGCCTCGCTGGCCCTGATCGAAGGCCACAGCCGTCTGCTGGCCGACGGTACCGGGCTGGGTTTGTCCGGGCCGATCTACAGCGCACGTCGCGACTACGCCACACAGCACCCGGACTTTGTTCATGCAGTGCTTGATGAACTCACCGCCGCCGAAGCCCTGACTCGCAGCCAGCGTCAACAAAGCATCGACATTTTGACCAGCTCCATGGGGCTGCCGGAACAGGTGATCACCCGCTACCTGGACAACCGGCCGCCGTCGCCGATCCTGCCGGTGGACGCCAACATCATCGCCGCGCAACAGGCGACAGCGGATCTGTTCTTCCAGAACAAACTGCTGCCAAAGAAGATCAATGTCCAGGAAGCCGTCTGGAAATAACGCCCTGATTCAAGGGAAGAACCATGGGCGATCCCTCAACGAAATCGCTCATAAGCTAATGCAAAAAAGTTATTTATTTAGAGTTTCTTAGATCATTTAGTCTCCTGCTTCAGCCAGTCCCCGGCCAGCCTGATTCGGAGCTTCATGATGAAACTGCACTTCCCTCTTCGCCTCCTGGTGGCGCTGTCGCTGACTGGCGCTTCGTATCTGGCTCAAGCCGCAGACTTCACAGTCGCCTATCAGACCACCGTCGACCCGGCCAAAGTCGCCCAGGCGGATAACGCCTACGAAAAAGCCACCGACTCGAAGATTTCCTGGCGTAAATTCGAAAACGGTGCCGACGTAATCACTGCCATTGCCTCCGGTGATGTGCAGATCGGCTACCTCGGCTCCAGCCCTTTCACCGCAGCTGCGACCCGCAAGCTGCCGGTGGAAACGTTTTTGATCGCGACGCAGATCGGTGCCGCTGAAGCATTGGTCGCACGCAACGGTTCGGGGATCAATTCACCTCAGGATCTGATCGGCAAGAAAATCGCCGTGCCGTTCGTGTCCACGGGTCACTACAGCCTGCTGGCTGCGTTGAAGCACTGGAATATCGACCCTTCGAAAGTCACCATTCTTAACCTCGCGCCACCTGCTATTGCCGCCGCCTGGAAACGCGGTGACATCGACGCCACCTACGTTTGGGACCCCGCATTGGGTGTCGCCAAGGAGACCGGCAAAGTGCTGATCACTTCCGGTGAACTGGCCAAGGTCGGCGCACCGACCTTCGACGCCTGGATCGTGCGCAAGGACTTCGCCGACAAGCACCCTGAAATCGTCAAATCCTTCGCCAAAGTCACCCTCGACGCCTACGCCGATTACCGCAAGGACCCGGCCGCCTGGCTGGCAAAATCCAGCAACGTCGACAAGCTGGTGAAGCTCTCGGGTGCGAAAACTTCGGATATTCCCGGTCTGCTGCAGGGCAACGTCTACCCACTGGCGGCGGATCAAAGCGCCCTGCTTGGCGCGCCAACCATCGACGCCGTGACCAAGACCGCTGCGTTCCTCAAGGAGCAAGGCAAGGTCGATGCAGTGCTGGCTGATTACGCGCCTTACGTCAGCAACCAATTCATCACCCAGTAAGCGGAGTTCACCCCATGGCGTTGCTCAAACTGGAGCGCATCAGCGCACAGTACCCCGGCGCGACCGAGCCGGTGCTGGCGGATATTTCCCTCAGCCTCGGCCCGCAGCAATTGCTGGTGGCGTTGGGTCCATCGGGGAGTGGCAAAACCTCCCTGCTGAATCTGATTGCCGGTTTCGTGCCGCCCAGTGCTGGCAACATCAGCCTCGACGGGGTCACGGTAAACGGCCCCAGCGCCGAGCGCGGCGTGGTGTTTCAGGACGATGCATTACTGCCTTGGCAGAACGTGTTGACCAACGTCGCCTTCGGCCTGCAACTGGCCGGCGTACCCCGCGACCAGCGTGAAGCCAAGGCCAGAGAGATGCTCGCACTGGTGGACCTCGCCGGTTTCGATCAGCGCCAGATCTGGCAACTGTCCGGCGGTCAGAAGCAGCGTGTTGGTCTGGCCCGAGCGCTGGCGGCTGATCCCCGCGTACTGCTGATGGATGAGCCGTTTGGCGCACTGGATGCGTTCACTCGCGAACAGATGCAGGAGTTGCTGCTGCAAGTCTGGCAGCGTACTGCCAAGCCGGTGTTCCTGATCACCCACGACATTGAAGAAGCGGTTTTTCTCGCTACCGACCTGATTCTGTTGGCACCGAATCCGGGGCATATCGCCGAACGTCTGCAACTGGATTTCGGACAACGTTATGCCGCCGGGGAGTCGGCCCGTTCGATCAAGTCTGACCCACGGTTTATCGACACCCGGGAGCATGTCCTGGCCAGCGTGTTTTCCCAGCGCGGCGTCTCTCGGGAGCAACACGCATGAGCAGCTATGAATTGCAGAACACCGCGACTGCAACCGATAAACCAGGCGCCACTCCGGTGCGCTGGAGCCTCGGCACCCGCGCAATCAGCGTGCTGACGCTAGTAGTGCTGTTGGCCGCGTGGTGGGCGGTGACTGCCGCCCAGTTGATCGAACCGCTGTTCCTGCCACCGCCTTCGGCTGTGCTGGAAAAAGCCTGGCTGCTGATGACCAGCGGCTACATGGACTCCACACTCTGGCAGCACCTGGCCGCGAGTTTGCAGCGCATCGGCCTGGCGCTGTTGGTCGCCGTACTCACGGCCATTCCGGTGGGTATCGCCATCGGGCACAACCGCATCGCGCGAGGTATTTTCGACCCGCTGATCGAGTTCTATCGCCCCATCCCGCCGCTGGCGTATTTGCCGCTGATCGTGATCTGGTGCGGCATCGGTGAGTTCTCCAAAGTGCTGCTGATTTATCTGGCGATTTTCGCCCCCATCGCCATATCCACCGCGACCGGCGTGCGCACTGTTGACCCGACGAAATTGCGTGCTGCGCAATCGTTGGGTGCCACTCGCTGGCAGCTGATTCGCCACGTGATCCTGCCCAGCGCCCTGCCGGAAATTCTTACCGGCGTGCGCATCGGGCTGGGTGTCGGCTGGTCAACCCTGGTCGCTGCAGAACTGATCGCCGCGACCAGCGGCTTGGGGTTCATGGTTCAGTCAGCGGCGCAATTTCTGGTGACCGATGTGGTGGTACTGGGAATCCTGGTCATCGCCCTGATCGCCTTTGCCATGGAAATGGGTTTGCGAGCCCTGCAGCGCAAGCTGGTGCCGTGGCATGGGCAGAGTCATTGAATAAAACTTTCCAGCAAAGGCTTACGCAATCCCTGTGGGACCGGATTTATCCGGGAAGGGGCCGATACATCCGACACACTTGTATCGTCTGAAATGCCGCTTTCCCGGATGAATCCGGTCCCACACAGGCTGTGTGAAAACCTCACGAGCCAATTAGCTGGCTAAAAAACGCTCAAAAAACCGCGCTCCTACGTGAGTTTGAGGTCTGTGACCCACACAAACTTTTAAAGATTTCACGTGAGCGCGCGCAGTTTGTTTTTGTCTGAGGGTTTTCACACAGTCTGCACAGGAACTGTTTACAGCTGAAACCCGTTACTCGCCCCTGAAATCCGGACACCTTTCATGCCTATCCAGATATCCCCCCTAAGCCCTGCCCTCGGCGCACAGATTAGCGGCATTGATCTGAGTCAGGAGCTGACCCACGAACAACGCGATGCCATCGAGCAGGCGTTGCTCAAACATCAGGTGCTGTTCTTTCGCAATCAGCCACTGATACCCAGACAACAGGCGCGATTCGCTGCCCGTTTCGGGGATCTGCATATCCATCCCATCTACCCGAACGTGCCGGAACAACCCGAGGTACTGATCCTCGACACAGCCGTCACCGATGTGCGTGACAACGCCATCTGGCATACCGATGTGACGTTCCTGCCGACACCGGCAATGGGTGCAGTGCTCAGCGCAAAACATCTGCCGGAATACGGTGGTGATACGTTGTGGGCCAGCGGCATAGCAGCCTACGAAGCGTTGTCACAGCCCCTGAAAACGCTACTCGAAGGCCTGACCGCGACGCATGATTTCACCCGCTCGTTTCCGCTGGCTCGCTTCGGCACCACACCTGAAGACATCGCCCGCTGGGAACAGACCCGCCGTCAGTACCCGCCGATCTCGCACCCGGTAATTCGCACGCACCCAGTCAGTGGTCGCAAGTCGCTGTTCGTCAACGATGGTTTCACCTCGCGTATCAACGAGCTGAGTGAAACAGAAAGTGCGGCAATTCTGACCTTTCTGTTCAGCCACGCGACCCACCCGGAGTTCACCATTCGCTGGCGCTGGCAGGCCGATGACGTGGCCTTCTGGGACAACCGCGTCACTCAGCATTACGCGGTGGACGACTACCGGCCGCAGCGCCGGGTCATGCACCGGGCGACGATCCTGGGTGATGTGCCGGTTTTTTACTGACACTCAGCCATCGCGCAGCAACCGGGATTTTTGTTGGAGCCATCTTGGTCTGGGGTCATCCCGACGATAAACGATAACGCGGTATGGCTTCTGCCTGCGTCTCCTGTATCGCGGGCAAGCCTCGCCACCGGGATCAACCCTTACAGGCCAACACAGAATCTCCCACAGATAATCGTTTCAGCTGGATCGCTAATCCCTGTGGGAGCCGGGCTTGCCCGCGATATAGGCGACGCGGTTTCACGGCAACACCGCTTTATCGTTCTTCGCGGGCAAGCCTCGCTCCAACAGGTTGATAGCATCTCAAGCTTATGCAAAACCTGTGGGACCGAATTCATTCGGGAAAGGGCTGGCAGATTCAACACTTCTGTCGCCTGACATGACGCATTCGCGAATGAATTCGCTCCCACCGGGATCAATCCTTGCAGGCCAACATAGAATCTCCCACGGGGAAAGCATTTCAATTTGAGAGCTCGCAATCCTTGGCTATTCATCCCGATGCATCTCATGGAGTGGCAATAACCCCATGATGCCCGCCAGGACGAAAACTTCGCCTCTTTCAAGTAATCCGGATACTAAACACTATGTCGATGCTGCCAACTTCAACTGCGCGCCCCCAAAAAGCACTGAAAAAACTGCTGCGTCTGGATGACTTCGAAGCTGCTGCAAAGAAACACTTGCCCCGACCGATCTTCGGCTATGTAGCAGGTGCCGTTGAAGACAATGTTTCGCTGAAATGGAACCGGGCGGCGTTTCAGGACTATGGTTTCGTACCGCGTGCGCTGGTGGATATCTCCCGACGCACGCTGACGACCGAACTGTTCGGCCACCGCTATGCCGCGCCGTTCGGCATTGCGCCCATGGGCATCAGCGCACTGTACGCCTACCGCGGCGACGTGATCCTGACCCAGGCTGCGGCGGCCGCCAACCTGCCGATGATCATGAGCGGCTCATCGCTGATCCCGCTGGAAGATGTTGTCAAAGCCAATCCACTTGCCTGGTTCCAGGCTTATCTGCCTGGCGACGAAGCCAACATCGTGGCATTGATCGCGCGAGTGGAAAAAGCCGGATTCAAAACCCTGGTGATCACGGTCGACGTTCCGGCTCCGGCCAATCGCGAGAATAATCTGCGCGCAGGTTTCTCGACGCCACTGCGACCGGGTCTGCGTCTCGCCTGGGACGGCATCAGCCACCCTCGATGGTTATTCGGCACCTTATTCAAGACACTGCTGAAACATGGCATGCCGCATTTCGAAAACAATTATGCCCATCGCGGCGTGCCCATTATTTCGTCAAATGTGGCCCGTGATTTCGCGCCGCGCGGTCATTTGAACTGGGAGCATTTCAAACTGATCCGCAAGCAGTGGACAGGCACACTGGTTATCAAGGGCATCCTGCACCAGGCTGATGCCGTTAAAGCCCGTGATTGCGGTGTTGACGGCATCATTGTCTCCAACCACGGCGGTCGTCAGTTAGACGGTGCCGTTTCTCCCCTGCAAGTCCTGCCGGACATCGTCGAAGCCTGTCCGGGCATTCCGGTAATGCTCGACAGCGGCGTGCGGCGCGGAACCGATGTGATCAAGGCGCTGGCGCTCGGTGCGCGTTTCGTCTTTGTCGGTCGGCCCTTTGCCTTCGCAGGATCGGTGGCCGGACAAGCCGGTGTCGAGCATGCGATCAAGCTGCTCCATGATGAAGTATCGCGGGACATGGCAATGCTCGGGGTCTGCTCGATTCCGGAAATCGGCCGGCATTTGCTGATGCGCAGGCAGTCGTGCGGATTTACGGCAATTGATCAACGTTAGAAAAACTCTGAACGCGGATCATGACGCACTCAATACATGCAATATTTTTATAATAACCTTAGGTCAAAATAGAATTTCACAGCTCACTTCTATAGCCATATGTTGCAGGTACGGATTCAGTTTTCGGGATAACCCAACTCGAGCTTTCCCACCCTATACGGTATGAATACAAGAAGGAGCTGTTCATGAGCATCGAATTCATCGGCTACATCGCCACCCAACCCGGCTCGGAAATCCACCCGCGCAGCGGCCCGACCATCCAGCCCGAGTATGTGGCGAAAGTTGCCAAGGCTCATGAAGACGCTGGTTTTGATCGCGCGCTGGTGGCTTACCACTCCAACAGCCCGGACAGCGCATTCGTTGCAGCCCACGCCTCCAGCGTCACGACAAAACTCAAATTCCTGATCGCTCACCGCCCTGGCTTCATCTCGCCAACCGTCGCAGCGCGTCAGTTTGCAACGCTCGACGTGTTCAACGGCGGGCGCACGGCGATCCACATCATCACCGGTGGCGACGACAAGGAGTTGCGCGCCGACGGCAGCCATATTGGGAAAGACCAGCGCTATGCCCGTACCGATGAATACCTGGGCATCGTGCGTCAGGAATGGACCAGCGAAAAGCCGTTCGACCACAAAGGCGAGTACTACCAGTTTGAAGGCGCTCACTCGCTGGTGAAATCCCCACAACAGCCACACATCCCGGTGTATTTCGGCGGCTCTTCGCCTGCGGCCATCGCCGTCGCAGGCAAGCACGCCGATGTGTACGCGCTGTGGGGCGAGACTTACGAGCAGGTTCGTGCAGTCGTGAAGGAAGTGCGCGCCGAAGCGGCGAAACATGGCCGGACGGTGCGATTCAGCCTGTCCCTTCGCCCTATCCTGGCGGAAACCGAAGAGAAAGCCTGGGCCCGCGCCGACAGCATCCTGGAACGCGCCAAAGCCATCGCAGAAGGTAACGGTTTTGTGCGTCGCGAGCCGCCGAACGAAGGTTCGCGTCGCCTGCTGGCGGCAGCGGCGCAAGGTTCGCGCCTGGACAAACGCTTGTGGACAGGCATCGCCGGGTTACTGGGCGCGCAGGGCAACTCGACGTCACTGGTCGGCACGCCAGAGCAGGTCGCAGAGGCATTGCTGGATTACTACGACCTGGGCATCACCACCTTCCTGATTCGCGGTTTCGACCCACTGGACGACGCCATCGACTACGGCAGGAAACTCATTCCGCTGACTCGCGAGCTGGTCGCCAAGCGCGAGCGGGAGGCTCAGGAGAAAGTCGCCTGACCAGCTTACACAATCTATCGAGGGCGCCATTGCGCCCTCTTCTTCGTCTGCACACGCCTGTCTTGAGAGTGCCATGTCAAAAACGTCATTGAGTTTTCGCCTGCGTCGCCCGCTGCTCGCTGGTCTGGCCATTGCTGCCGCATGGACGCTGATGCTGCCTGCCCAAGCCCGTGAAACCGTGCGTATCGGTTATCAGAAGTCCTCAACGCTGATCACCGTATTGAAAACCCAGGGCACGCTGGAAAAGGCCCTGAACGATGCAAACATCGATGTCAGCTGGCATGAATTCCCCAGCGGTTTGCCGTTACTGGAATCGTTGAATATCGGCAACGTCGATATCAGCGCCGATGTCGCCGATACCGTGCCGATCTTTGCTCAGGCAGCTCAGGCCCGACTGACCTACTTCGCCGAAGAGACGCCATCGCCCTCCGCCCAGGCGATCGTGGTGCCCAAGGATTCGCCCATCAAGGAACTGGCCGACCTGAAAGGCAAGAAAGTCGCCGTGACCAAAGCTGCCGGTACTCACTATTTGCTGATCGCTGCGCTAGCCAAAGGCGGCTTGAAGTTCTCCGACATCCAGCCTGCTTACCTGACGCCTGCAGATGGCCGTGCCGCGTTCGAAAACAACAAGGTTGATGCCTGGGTGACCTGGGAACCCTTCCTGACAAGCGTGCAGCGCCAGTTGCCCACCCGCACCCTGGCGGACGGCACCGGCCTGGCCAGTTACAAGCGCTACTACCTGACCAGCACGCCGTACGCAAAGGCCCATCCGGAGGTGCTCAAGCTGGTATTCGATCAATTGCAGAAAGCCGGTCATTGGGTCAAAGGCAACCCGAAAGAAGCCGCTGCCCTGCTCGGCCCGCTGTGGGGCAACCTTGATCCGGCCACGGTAGAAATCGCCAACAGCCACCGCACGTATGAAGTGCGCCCGGTGAAAACGGATCAACTGGGCGAACAACAGAAAATCGCCGACGCGTTCTTTGCAGCAGGATTGCTGCCAAAAGCAGTGGATGCCAAGGATGTGGAGATCTGGAAGCCTTAAATACCCAACACACTGATTGGAATGCTTTTTATCTGTAGGAGCGCGCTTGCCCGCGATAGCGTCACCACGGCCAGTAATGTATCGAATGTGGTAAAGCTATCGCGGGCAAGCGCGCTCCTACAGGCCCTGTTTGCTGCAAAACAGCGCAGTGCCATGGACACAGCAGCCCCTGCAGAAAATGCATGACAGCCAAAATGGCCATCGTCCTTCACCACCGCAAAATGTTGCCCCAGCAACAGTCGCCCAACAGACTGTTCCTCCACCGACAGCAAACCCGTGCTGCGTCCCTTCCCAGCCCCTGTATTTCAACTCCCGCCCCTTTGGCACAGAGCCTGCAATATTCCTTTTAAGCAGGAAGCCGATCAGCTGACTGCCATTTTTGTGAATAAGAAAAAACTCTGCCATCGCCTTGCCTGGAGCTGTTCCAAATGAACGCTAAAACCCTGTTTTCCTTTACTCGCGTGAAGCTGTTGATCGGCGCCGGTGTGCTGGCTCTCGGCATGAATCCCTTAGCCTTCGCAGCAGAAACCGCTCCGGCGGAAGTGAAGCTGGATTACGCCTATTACTCGCCAGTGAGCCTGGTGCTCAAGCATTTCGGCTGGCTGGAAAAAGCCCTGCCTGACAGCAAAGTGGGTTGGGTGTTGAGCCAGGGCAGTAACCGCTCGCTGGAATACCTGAACAGCGGTGGCGTCGACTTCGCGTCCTCGGCCAGTCTGGCCGCCGTGCTCAGCCGCGCCAACGGCAGCCCGATCAAGTCAGTTTATGTCTACAGCCGCGCCGAATGGACCGCATTGCTGGTACGCAAGGATTCGCCGTACAAGACCATCGCCGATCTTAAAGGCAAGAAAATCGCCGCCACCAAAGGCACCGATCCGTACCTGTTCACCTTGCGCGCCCTGCAGCAGGCGGGTCTGAAAAAAGACGACGTGGAACTGGTGCACTTGCAGCATCCGGATGGCCGTACCGCACTGGAGAAAGGTGATGTGGACGCATGGGCCGGTCTTGATCCACACATGGCTGCCAGCGAAGTCCAGGCCGGTTCGCGCCTGCTGTACCGCAACAAGGACTTCAACAGCTATGGCGTGCTGAGCGTCACCGAGAAGTTTGCCAAGGAACATCCGCAGACCATCGAAACCGTGCTGAGTGCCTACGAAAAAGCCCGCGAATGGTCGGTCAAGCACCCGGATGAACTGGCTGAGTTACTGGCCAAGGAGTCCGGCCTGCCGCTGGACGTTGCCAAGCTGCAATTGACCCGCACCGACCTGAGCACTCCGCAATTGAGTGGCAAGGACGTCGCTTCGTCCAAGGGCGCAGCGCCGATTCTGGTATCAGAGGAACTGGTTCGCCGTGGCGTCAATGTTGACCAGGTTATTGATCAACTGATCGATCCTGCTTTCAGCAAGACCTTGACGGCGAGTAAGTAAAACCCAGAGCTGCTTCATTCCCCTTGTGGGAGCCGGGCTTGCCCGCGATAAGGCTGGACGCGATCTAAAGTGAATCGCGTCCAGCCTTATCGCGGGCAAGCCCGGCTCCCACAGGGGGAATGCATTCCAGTTCAGATGGTTATGTTTAGCTAGAGAACCCCCATGAACAGCAAAAGCAAAGACCTGCCAGCGCCGCTCGCGCTACCCACTCCGTCATCCGGCGCTGCATGGAAGCGGCGTAGCAAGGGCCTGGTGCTGCCGCTACTGATCATCGTATTTCTGGAGATCATCGTGCGCATCGGCTGGCTGCCCTCTTATCAGATGCCGGCGCCCAGCGAGATCGCTTTGACCCTTGGCGACCTCGCTGACGGACCATTGTGGAAACACATCAGCGCCAGCCTGTTGCGGGTGTTGATCGGCTTCGCAATCGGCACCAGCCTGGCATTGATTTTCGCTGCCTGGGTCGGCCTGAGCCGTGAAGCCGAAGCCTATCTGGAACCGACGTTCGCGGGTCTGCGCTCGATCCCCAGCCTGGCCTGGGTGCCGCTGCTGCTGTTATGGCTGGGCATCGACGAGACCTCGAAAATTGTCCTGATCGCAATCGGCGCGTTCTTTCCGGTGTACCTCAACGGCGTGGCGGCGATTCGTAATATCGACCGCAAACTGGTGGAAGTCGGCCAGATGTATGGCTTCAGCCGTGGCCGTCTGACCCGCCGCATTCTGTTACCCGCCGCCCTGCCCGGTCTGTTCACCGGCTTGCGCAGCGGCATGAGCCTGGCATGGATGTTTCTCGTCGCCGCAGAGCTGATCGCGGCCACTAAAGGCCTGGGCTATCTGCTCAGTGACGGACGGGAAACCTCGCGGCCTGACATCGTGCTGGCAGCCATTATCGTATTGGCGGTGCTCGGCAAAATCAGTGACGGCATTTTGGCCGGTCTGGAAAAGCGCTTTCTGGCCTGGCGCGACACGTTCAGTGGCCAGGGCACAGGAGAATAGAGATGAGCGAAGTCCTGTTGGATATCAACGTGCACCGCAAGTCGTTCGGCAGCACCACCGTGCTGCACAACGTGCATGTAAAACTACACGACCGTGAAGTCATCAGCTTGCTGGGACCCAGTGGCTGCGGCAAGAGCACACTTTTACGGATCGTCGCCGGGCTGGAAAAAGACTATCAGGGCGAGTTGAACCGCACCGCCGACGAAGTGGCGTTTGTGTTTCAGGAACCGCGCCTGATGCCGTGGCTGACGGTGGAGCAGAACATCGGTTTCAGCGACGACAAGCATTACGACAAGGCCTGGGTCACCCGGCTGATCGAAGAAGTCGGATTGACCGGGTTTGCCGATGCACTGCCCAAGGCGCTGTCCGGTGGCATGGCGCAACGCGTGGCCATTGCACGCGGGCTGTACTCGCATCCCAAAGTCCTGCTGCTGGACGAGCCGTTCAGCGCGGTGGACGCTTTTACCCGGATGAAGCTGCAGGATTTGCTGCTGCAGCTCGCCCAACGGCACGCCATCGCCCTGTTGCTGGTGACCCATGACGTGGATGAAGCGCTGTACCTGAGTGATCGGGTTCTGGTGATGGGCAACCGGCCGGGCAATATTCGTCAGGAGCTGGCCGTTGAACTGGCTCACCCGAGGGATCGGCGGGATGCCGTGTTGGCGAACCTCAAAGCGCTATCGCTGACAGAGTTGCAGCAGGCGCATGTGATTTGAGATTGAGCTAACACCACCCTGTTGCAAGCCTGTGCAAAACCTGTGGGACCGAATTCATTCGGGAAGGCGGTATTTCAGACGATACAAAGGCTGTGGATTTACCGGCCCCTTCGCGAATGAATTCGCTCCCACAGGATTTGTGTTTGCAGTCAAAAATAGCCCACATACAAAGGGTTTTCATTCACAAATCCAGCATTGAAAGGCTCACCGGACATTCGCAAACCGGCGCAGATTATCCTGCACCGCGGGCGCTTCTACCGCGTCATGAACCGCCGCGCTATCGACGCCCAGCAAGCCCAGCAATCGCGTGCGAATCGCCTGAAACCCCGTCTGCCCGGTGCTGCGCTGGCGTGGCAGATCAATACGCACTTCATCAGCGATCTTGCCCTGCTCCAGCACGATAACCCGGTCCGCCAGCAGGATGGCTTCGTCCACATCGTGGGTCACCAATAACACCGCCGGGGTGTGTTTGCGCCATAGCTCAATGATCAGTTGATGCATGCGGATCCGGGTCAGCGCATCCAGCGCGGCGAACGGTTCATCGAGCAACAGCAACCTGGGCTCGCGCACCAGCCCCCGGGCCAGTGCAACCCGCTGAGCTTCACCACCTGATAGGGTCGCCGGATAAGCATTGATCCGATGGGCCAGCCCCACCTCATTCAGCGCCTCGAGGGCTCGGGCATGTGGATTTTTGATATCCAGACCGAGCACGACGTTTTTCCAGGCGTTTTTCCACGGCATCAACCGTGGCTCCTGAAACACCGCCGCCCGTGCCAAGGGAACCCGCAATTGACCGCTGTCGATGGAGTCCAGCCCGGCCAGCGCCCGTAACAAGGTAGTTTTGCCCGAGCCACTGGCCCCCAGCAACGCGACGAACTCACCCGGCGCGATGTCCAGATTCAGCTCGTTGATCACCTTCTGCTGACCGAACTGACGGACCACATTACGCAGTTGTACCGGCGCAGGCTCTTTCGCCGGTAAAGGGGTTTGATGGGAATGCAAAACATCCAGAGCAGCCATGGTCAATTCCTTGCGAAAGTGGGACGCCAGGCCAGCGCATAGCGCTCCAGCGTGCGAATGATTGCGTCGATGACCAGCCCGAGAATGCTGTAGATCAACAGGCAAATAACGATCACGTCGGTACGCATGAAGTCCCTGGCATCACTGGCCAGATAGCCGATACCGGCGGTGGTGTTGATCTGTTCGACGAACACCAGCGCCAGCCAGGAAATCCCCAGCGAGTAACGCAGGCCGACGAAAAACGATGGCAACGAACCGGGCAGGATCACGTGCCAGATCAACTGGCGACGATTGAGGCCCAGGGTGTTGGCCGCTTCAATCAGCTTGGGGTCGATGTTGCGAATACCGGAGTACAGGTTGAGGTAAACCGGAAACGTGGTGCCGGTGACGATCAGCGCAATCTTGGTGAACTCGCCGATGCCGAACCAGAGGATGAACAACGGCACCAACGCCAGCGAAGGAATGGTGCGCAGCATCTGCAGGGGCGAGTCGAGGATCACCTCGCCTTTCTTCGACAGGCCGGTAATCAACGCGGCCACCACGCCGATGATCACACCAATACTCAACCCCAGCAGCGCCCGTTGCAGCGACACCCACAAGTGAGTGCCCAACTCGCCGGACTCGATCATCGCCCACAACGTCCCGCCGATTTGCGACGGCGCGGCAATTACCCGGCTGGGCAGCAGGCCGAGTTGTGAAGCCAACTCCCAAATCAACAGCAAGGCAATGGGGCTCAGCAGACGTACAGCAAAATCGGGGGCTTTCCAGCGCTCCCGACGTGCTGAAGTCGCGACGGACGGGGCCTTGTCGACGATCAGAAAACCGCCTTCCGAATGTTGTGAATCAAGGGCTTTTTCGGACATGGGTTTCTTCCTGAGACGTGAGACTTATCAAACGGGACCTATCAAAAAGTGCACATTATTGAATTGAAATGCATTTTCTTTAGGAGCTGCCGAAGGCTGCGAAACGATCATCCAAACAAACCGCCATCGCAGCCTTCGGCAGCTCCTACAAATCCAATGCTTGCCGCGAGGTAGCGTCGTGCCATGGAGACCGGGGCTACCGGCAACAGAAACTCACTCTTTATAAGAAGTATCAGTCCGCTCCAGTTCACGAATCAGTGCATTCCAGTGACGGGCAACGCCTGGGCCATGGCCATCTGCGAAAACCTTGGCCTGCTCTTCAACCCGGGCCACGACTTCAGCCGGTGGATAGATCAGCTCGTCATTGCCCGCCGATTGCGCCGCCACCTGAATATTGCAGGCGTATTCCAGACGATGCAGTTGCTGGAACGCATGCTCAACGCTGACACCGCCGGTCAACAGGCCGTGGTTACGCAGGATCATCACGCTCTTGTCGCCCAGATCCTCCACCAGTCTTTCGCGCTCGTCGAGGTCCAGCGCCACACCTTCGTAGCCGTGATAAGCAATGCGCCCTGAAAAGCCCAGTGAGTGTTGAGAGATCGGCAGCAAACCGCCTTTTTGCGCTGAAACAGCGATGCCATCGCGGGTATGGGTGTGCAGCACCGCCACCAGATCGTGGCGCGCAGCATGGATAGCGCTATGAATGACATAACCTGCGTAGTTGATGCCCAAGCCGGTCGGGTCGTCGACGATGGTCCCGTCGAGATCGACCTTGACCAGATTCGACGCGCTGATTTCATCGAACAGCAAGCCGAAAGCGTTGATCAGGAAGTGCTCTTCCTTGCCTGGCACGCGCGCCGAAAAGTGCGTGTAGATGTGGTCGGTCCAGCGTTTCTGCGCCGCCAGACGATAAGCCGCCGCCAGCTTGACCCGTACCTCCCACTCTTCTGGCGATACACGCTCGCGGACGCTGCCGGAACCGGACTGTTGGGACTGTAGAGGCAAGGGACTGACATTGCTCATGGGGCTGCTCCATAAAAATGCGGGACCGACAGATGCGGTACATGTGGGAGCAGCCTAAACGCATAAGAAACCATTTAAAAAGCACATTTTAATCTAAGCTAATTATTAAATTTACTGATCTTGAAACCGGCAACCTGTTGCACCTCTAAAATCAATTAATGCATTTTTGTTCTATGTTAATAATAAATAAATAGCATATTAAAAATAATCATTATGCTTATATCTCGAGCTGCACAACAGCATTCCTACCCGACCCCTCTCCAGGCGGAGGTTAATCCTTAACAACAAAGAGAGTGACACCGCCATGTCCACGATTCCTGAGCAGCAGGTCCAATCCCCTTCTCGCCAACAACCTGCATTGCAAGTAGTCAGGTCCCTGAACTGGAGCCCACCATCGGTGCAGAGATTGCCGGAGTGGACCTGACCCGGCCCATCTCGCCCCAACAACGCGATGAAATCCGCGCGTTGTTGCTGGAACACAAAGTGATTTTCTTCCGCGACCAGAACATCGACAGCGCGCAACAGATCGCTTTTGCCAAGGAGTTCGGCGAGCTGTACGAACACCCGACCACGCAAAAGAACGACACCAGCAAACCCTACGCACACTTGATTCAGGCCCAAGAGGCACGAGAGCTGTACGGTCCGAAAACCACGGGACGTTGGCACACCGACACCAGTTGGTTACTGAAGCCTACGTTTGGCGCGGTACTGCGGGCGGTGGACTTGCCGGAAGTCGGTGGCGATACCGTCTGGGCCGACGCCGGTGCGGTGTATCGGGCATTGCCGGATCAACTGCGCGAAGAAATCGACACGCTGTTTGTCGTCCACGACTTCAAAAAATCCCTGGATGCAGTGGGCTACGACTACCCGATCCTGGCGCATCCACTGGTGCGTACCCATCCGGAAACCGGCGAAGACAGCCTGTTCATCAACTTCTCGCAAAACCCTTCAGTGATCGGCTGGGAACCTGAGCGCAGCAAGCGACTGATCGAACGCCTGCTTCAGGCATTCAACAAGCCGGAACACCACGTGCGCTTCAAATGGCGCGAGCACTCCATCGCCTTCTGGGACAACCGCTCCACCCTGCACTACCCGGTCTACAACTACGGCGACTACCCGCGACGCATGGAACGCGTGCTGATCGCCGACGATGATATTCCGCATCGAGTGCGGCGTCCGGCCAACGCATGAACCAAACATTCAAGCCAAGTGACTCCCCGTGGGAGCACGGCTTGCCGGCGATAAGGCTGGACTCGGTTCACTTCAGACCGCGGTGAACTTATCGCTGGCAAACCATGCCTCCCGCAGAAGTGCGCGCAAGCAACATCTGCGTGCCCCAAGGAAGCCGTCATGCATAAAAGCAAACCCCTTCCCCAGTAAACTGACATCAGGAGCTTCACCCATGAGCGAATCACTGAATCAACTGTTGGCAGACCTGCATGCCGAACGCCTGGCCAACTGGGCACCGGAAGCCTTGCAGGTCAATATCAACCAGCGCCAGACCCTTGTGGATGCCGCGCAACATGCGCGCTTTGTGCAGCGCGGCGATCCGATCCCGGACTTCCAGTTGCTCAACGTCGAAGGCGGTACGCTGACGCGTGAAAAACTCACGGCCTATGGCTCCGCAGTGTTGATTTTCTTCCGTTTTGCGGGCTGCCCGGCGTGCAACATTGCCCTGCCTTACTACCAGCGCCAGTTGTTCCCGAAACTGCAGGCATTGGGTGTGCCGCTGGTAGCCGTCAGCCCGCAAGTACCGGAACGGCTGATCGAGATCAAACAGCGTCATGACTTGCAGTTTCAGGTCGCGACCGACAAGGACAATACCCTGGCGCGGCAACTGGGCATTCTCTACAGCTTCGACGAAGCGTCGCGCAAAGCGGCTTTGAGCAAAGGTGGCGGCGGTATTGGCGAAGTCACGGGCACCGGCACCTGGGAATTGCCGCAACCGGCAGTGGTGGTGATCGGTCAGCACGGCGAAGTGATCTTTGCTGAAGTCAGCCCGGACTGGCTGGTGCGCACCGAAGCCGAGGTGATCGTACAGGCGGTCAGCGAAGCCCTGGGTGAACGCGAGGTACAGATCGCGGTTTGAAATTGAATGCGATTCTGTTTGTAGAAAACACTGGCCCTGTAGGAGCTCACCGAGGTTACGAGGCCAGCGATGGCGGTTTGTCTGACACTCCGTTATCGCTGGCCTCGTAACCTCGGTGAGCTCCTACAGGGACCGTGCTTGCCTCAATACCCCCGCTTGAAATCCACCCGTTCAGCCAGTGGGTCGCCCTTGTGGAAACGCAGCAGGTTGCTCACGAACTGGTCGACAACATTACCCCACAGGTCGCCGGTAGCCGGGGAAACGTGTGGCGACAGGCGGATTTTCGGGTGGCTGTAGAACGGATGGTCGGCGGGAGATGGCTCCTTCTGGGCGACATCCAGCGTTGCCCGACTCAACTGCCCGGCATCCAGCGCAGCCACCAATGCCTCCTCATCGACCAGACTGCCCCGTGCGATGTTGATCAGGTGCAGACCTGGCTTGGCGTGACTCAACAACTCGGCGTTGACCAGATGCCGCGTCTCCTCCGTAGCAGGGGCCGCGACGACCACATGATCAGACTCCGCAAACAATGCCTGCAGAGTCTTCGCACGCTCAACGCCCGGCACATAAAACGGCTTGCCTGAATGATTGGTCGCGATCACCTTCACGCCCAACGCTTGTGCGCGAATCGCCAACGCACTGCCTATCGCGCCAAAGCCAACAATTCCCAACACGCTGCCACTGACCAGTTGTAGAGAATGCCGCTGCCACTGCGATGCTTCGGAGATCCAGACCTCGGGAAAGCGCTTGGCACTGGCAAGAATCGCCGCCAACGCAAACTCCGCTACGGCCACCGCAGACGTGCCACGGGCCGACGTGACCTGCGGCACTTCAAACAGCCATTCCGGGTAGGTATCAATGCCGGAAGAAGACAGGTGAATCCATTGCAGGTTGAACGGCCAGCCCTCTGGACGTGGCGGCTTCTCACCACTGCCCGCGCGGAACACCGGGCGTGCCAGCAAAATAGTCGCCTCGGCGGGAATAGAGCTCGGCGCACCGGTGCCAACCGGCACAAATGAGTACTCAGGCAAACGCTGACGCAGCAGCTCGTTGACCTCTTCGTCATGCTGAGTGGCAATTACAGTCTGTGTCATGAAAACCTCGTGGCTAGAACGCGGGTGGCGCGCAAGGCCACCCGTTCATGGTTAACGGCCATGAGGCCGGATTGAGCATGAACATAAGCGTTGAACACAGGCCTGTGAAATGCCAATGCGATCTAACCTAATATTATTATTTATTATTAATTTATTTTTTTATATCAGCATATGGCATGAATATGCATGTTCCGAGATGAACCCGGTCCTGTACAGACTGTGCAGGAGTGAGCTTGCTCGCGATGCGATGCGTCAGCGAAAAATGTGTTGCCTGACGCGATGCAATCGCGGGCAAGCGCGCTCCTACAGCTGAAAACCATCCCATGCCGGATAGTTATTTCATATCTGATGAGAGCTCGCGGACTCCTACAGAATCAGACTCGACCTCGAAAGCTACCCGTGCCGATTGGCCGGAATGGGCAAGCCAAGGTGTTCGCGCAACGTTGTGCCGCTGTATTCCTCGCGGAACAGCTTGTGCTTGCGCAGGATCGGCAGCACGCCGTCGATGAAATGATTCAGGCCTTCAGGGAAGTAAGCCGGCATAAGGTTAAAGCCGTCAGCAGCCTCCCCCTCAAACCAGGCGATCAATTCATCGGCCACGGTTTGTGGCGTGCCGACGATGATTTTGTGGCCGCGGGCACCGGCCGCCAGGTTGCAGATCTGCCTCAGGGTCAGCCCGTCCCGATGGGACAGGTCCAGCAATAACTGAGCACGGCTTTTCATGTTTTGCGGCAGTGGCAAGTCCGGCAGCGGCTGATCCAGATCGAACCCGGACAAATCGTGGCCAAGACGGTCGGCGACCATCAATAACGCTGCTTCCTGATCGGTCCAGCTTTGCAGTTGATCAAAGCGCGCCTGCGCCTCGGCGGCCGTTGCGCCAAGGATCGGCATAACGCCCGGCATCACCAGACAATGTTCCGGTTTGCGGCCCTGAGCGACGACCTGGCCTTTGAGGTCACGATAAAATTCCTGGGCCTCGGCCAGGCCCTGCTGAGCGGTGAACACCACTTCGCCGATTCGCGCCGCCAATGCCATGCCCGGCCCCGACGATCCGGCCTGAATCAATACCGGATGACCTTGCGGCCCACGGGTGACGTTCAACGGTCCGGCGATAGAGAAAAACTCGCCTTTATGATCCAGCCCATGCAGCTTGGCCGGGTCGAGAAAGACGCCGGTATCCGGGTCTTGTACATAGGCATCATCTTCCCAGCTGTCCCACAGACCACGCACCACATCGACAAACTCTTCGGCGACCGCGTAGCGCTGAGCGTGGTCAGGATGGGTGGCGCGGGTGAAGTTGGCGGCGCTGTCATAACCAGTTGTGACTACGTTCCAGGCAGCCCGCCCTGCGGACAGATGATCAAGCGTGGCGAACTGTCGGGCGATGGTGTACGGCTCGCTGTAGGTAGTAGATGCCGTGGCGGCCAAACCGATTTTTTCGGTGATGGACGCCAGTGCGCCGAGCAGTGCTACCGGCTCAAGGCGCACGATCATCGACGGGGGCTCCTTGCCATTGGTGACCAGTTTGTCGCCGAAGAACACCATGTCGAATTTGGCTCGTTCAGCGGCCAGGGTCAGTTGGCGGATCAGCGGGAAGTTCTCGCTGCCTGCCTGGGCGCCAGGGTAACGCCAGCCCGCAGAATGATGACCTGCGGCCTGAATGAACAGGCCCAGGCGCATATGTCGATCAAGCTTGCTCATGGAATGGCTCGGCAGTTGAGTGGGCGAAAGTGGTTTTAAGCATAGAATCAAAAGGAATATAAAATTTGTATATACATATTATTTTATAATAAGAAAAATTGCCGTTGGCTGTCCATGTCTTAAGTTCCAACAGGGCCATACCTGACACAGCAGAGTCGCAGAGCGGAAAAAGCCCTTTGTAGGAGCCCGCGTCTGCTGCGCAACGGCGTGGGGTAGGGAATCCCAAGGTAGGAAATCACACCATACGAAGTAATAATGCCCGCACTTTTTTCCGGAGCTTTCTGCCGTGGCCGTCCCGCAAGCTATCTTGCCGATCTTTCTGTTGATTATTCTGGGCTATTTTCTACGCCGTCGTGGCACGCTGACAGCGGAGAGTAACAAGGCCTTCGGCGAACTGGCTTTCAAGCTGTTCATGCCTATGGTGCTGTTCATCGGCATGGCCAAAGCCCCGTTGCATGACGGCTTGAACACGACGATTCTCGCCGCCTACTTCATACCCGCGCTGATCATCTTTGCCGGGGTGAATCTGGTCGCTCACTGGCGCATCGGTCATCCGACGCCTTTTGGCCTGACCGCAGCGTTTGGTAATAACGGGTTGATGGGTATTGCCCTGGTTGCCAGTCTGTTCGGCAATCCCGGTCTGGTGCTGCTGTTCACCATTCTGGCGGTGCACAGCCTGTTGTTGTTCAGCTTCCAGAGCCTTTACAACAGCCTTGCCGGTGATGAGCCTTTCAGTTTCAAGACCCTGGTTGGCAGCCTCGCCAACCCGATGATCATCGGCCTCTTGCTCGGCGTTCTGCTTAACCTGTCGGGCCTGACAATGCCGCTATGGGCCGATCATTTGACCACCTGGCTGGCTCAGGCTGCATTGCCCTGCGCCTTGATCGTGCTCGGCGGCAATCTCGCGGGTTACCGTCTGCGGCCCAGTATCGAAGCGGTCGGGATTACTGTCGCCAAACTCCTGATCATGCCGGTACTGGTGCTGGTGACTTGCATGATTATGGGGATTAGCGGCACACCACGGGCCGTATTGATGCTGATGGCGGCGACGCCTTGCGGACTGAATGTACTGGGCTTCTCACGGACGCAAGAAGACGTACGGAAAACCAGCTCGGCCATTTGCCTGTCGACGCTGGTATCAGCGGCAACCATGCCGATGTGGATGTGGGTCGAAAGCTGGGTTTGATCATTCTGACGTCAGCCTCTTACAAGCACTCCTGAGCAGCCTGTTCGAAACTGGAAGGCGTAAAGCTGGAAGCCAGCAATCGGCGCTCATAAAGAAACACTTTGCCGCCGGCCGGGGCTTTGTATGCCTCGATCACGTTGTCCGCCGCCACAGCGCTGGAAACCACGACCCGATAATGACGCTGGCTTTGCGAGAGCGTCGGCGTGAACTTGCGGTCCTGCAATTTCGGCATCAGGCAGTCTGTGTACTGCTCAGGGGACTTCGCCGTCTGCAATACCAGCGTCGGCTGATTGGGAGCAGTGGTACAACCCGCCAGCAATGAAACGGCAACCGCGGCGGTGCAAACAAGAGAAAGGCGCATGGACAAAATCCTGAACGAAAAAAATCTGCCGATTGGGCAGGGTCTTCAATGCAGGGCATTTTCCGGATTTGCGGAGGAAACAGAAGTTGTCTGTCGTGATGGTGAATATTGTCGGGAGCAATAGTTCTGCGGCTGACCGGGATTCAACCAACGGGCTGCAGGAGATCGCCTTGTGTCCCTGCCACGGCAAACATGGATCCAAGGAGCTGCCGAAAGCTGCGATCGCGCTGTAGCAGAAGAAATGCTTCGCAGCCTCCGGCAGCTCCTACAGGACCAATGTTTGCTGGGCGACAGCGCGGTGCCAGGGACGCCGAGGATGCAGGGCTAAACCACCCCCCGCTCCTCCAGCATGCGCACAAACATGGTCAGGCTGCGGGACACTGTGCCTTTGCGCCACACCAGCCAGGTGCGCAAAAAGCGGAACGCCTCTGCCATCGGCCATACGCTGACCGTGGTGCAGCCCGGCATGCTCTGCAACATGCTGCGCGGCATGAGTGCCAGACCGGCACCGGCGCTGACACACGCCAGCATGCCGTGATACGACTCCATTTCAAATATCTTGCCGGGCACCGCCGCGTCGGCGGCGAACCACTGTTCGAAGTGATGCCGGTAGGAGCAGTTGGAGCGGAAGGCATAAATATTCTCGCCGCTAACATCCAGCGCTCGACTGATCGGCGCATGGCTGAGCGGCGCAATCAGCACCATCTCCTCCTCGAACGCAGGCACACCTTCAAGTGCGGGATGCAAAACCGGGCCGTCGACAAACGCCGCCACCAGCCGACCGGCCAGTACGGCGTCGATCATGGTTCCGGACGGCCCGGTGGAAAGATCCAGTTCGACCTTCGAGTACTGCTGATTGTAGGCGGCGAGCAATTCGGGAATCCGCACCGCCGCCGTGCTCTCAAGCGAGCCAAGAGCAAATGATCCCTGAGGCTCTTCACCGGCAACCGTGGCGCGGGCCTCTCCTACCAGGTCGAGAATGCGCCGGGCGTAATCGAGAAAACTCCAGCCTGCGGGGGAAAGACGCAACCTGCTTTTCTCCCGAATGAACAGATCCACGCCCAGATCCTGCTCCAGCTGTTTGATCCGGGTGGTCAGGTTGGAAGGCACGCGATGAATGTGCTGCGCCGCAGCGCTGATGCTGCCCTGCTCGGCAACGGCCTTGAACATTTCCAGCTGAACCAGATCCACGCCATTCTCCTTTCGTGAAAGATATGCTCAGTATTATTCAGTTTTCATAAAAATAACAACGCCGTAACCTGAACTCATTCCCCACCCAGCAGGACGGTGCAATGACTACTATCTCCAGCGTTTCCCATGCGATTTCGGTCAACCCCGCCAACGGCGAACAGATCGGCCATTATTCTTTTGAATCTGATTCCGCTCTGGACGCCACTTTGTCCCGAGCTTCCACTGGGTTCGCTACCTGGCGTAAAACCCCGGTTACTCAGCGCGCACAACTGATGATTGCGCTCGCCAAAGCCTTGCGGGACAACGCCGCCAACATGGCGAACATGATCACTCAGGAAATGGGCAAGCCGATTACCCAAGCCCGAGGCGAAATTGAAAAGTGCGCGCAGCTCTGCGAGTGGTACGCCGAACACGGCCCGGCCATGCTCAGCGCCGAACCGACGCTGGTTGAAGGCGGCAAAGCGCAAATTGAATACCGCCCGCTCGGTCCGATCCTCGCGGTAATGCCGTGGAATTTCCCGGTCTGGCAGGTGCTGCGTGGCGCGGTTCCGGTACTGCTCGCGGGTAATACCTATGTGCTGAAACACGCGCCCAATGTGATGGGCAGTGCTTATCTGATGCTGGACGCCTTCAAGCGCGCGGGTTTTACCGACGGTGTCTTTGAAGTCATCAACGTGACGCCAGAGGGCGTTTCCAAGGCGATTGCCGATCCACGCATTGCAGCGGTGACCCTGACCGGTAGCGTGCGGGCTGGCATGGCGATCGGCGCGCAAGCTGGCGCGGCGCTGAAGAAATGCGTGCTGGAGCTGGGCGGCTCCGACCCGTTTATCGTGCTCAACGATGCAAATCTGGACGAAGCGGTAAAAGCCGCAGTAATCGGGCGCTTCCAGAACAGCGGACAAGTCTGCGCAGCCGCCAAGCGCCTGATTATCGAAGAAGGGGTGGTCGAGGAATTCACCCGCAAATTCGTCGATGCAACACGTCAGCTCTCGGTCGGTGATCCATTGCTGGCAGACACTTACGTCGGCCCGATGGCGCGTTTCGATCTGCGAGATGAGCTGGACGGCCAGGTGCAAGCCACGCTGAAAGAAGGCGCGACGTTGTTGCTTGGCGGCAAGAAAGCCCAAAGCGCTGGCAATTTCTATGAGCCGACGGTTTTCGCCGATGTCACTGACCAGATGACCTCGTTCAAGGAGGAGTTATTCGGCCCGGTTGCCTCAATCATTACTGCGCGGGATGCCGAACATGCCCTGGCACTGGCCAACGACAGCGAGTTCGGTCTTACCGCAACTATCTATACCCGCGACGTTGATCGGGCACGCAAAATGGCTGACGAACTGGAAACCGGTGGCGTATTCATCAACGGCTACAGCGGCAGCGATCCAAGGGTAAGCTTTGGTGGCGTGAAGAAAAGTGGGTTTGGCCGCGAGCTGTCGCACTTCGGCCTGCGCGAATTCTGCAATGCGCAGACCGTCTGGCTGGATCGTCGTTAAGCGCCTGGTACACCCTCTGCCGCCTGCGCTAACACACGAGCAATTTTAAGCCACTGTGGCGGCGAGGCGGTGTTTCTGTCTGACCGGCTGTATCTGTGGATTTACATAGACTCTGTGGGAGCCGGGCTTGCCCTAATGCCAGTCAGTTAAGGAATTGACTTGTCCGTCCACCGAGAATAAAAAACGGGCTCCGTCGATCAGAGCCC